>JAEFCZ010000014.1 GCA_016125975.1 Candidatus Nitrosopumilus sp. | reverse complement strand
GGTTCTGGTGTTGGTTCTGGTGTTGGTTCTGGTGTTGGTTCTGGTGTTGGTTCTGGTGTTGGTTCTGGTTCTTTCTTCATGTCAACTCCCTCAAGAGTTCCAAAGACCGTTTCAAGGAAAGTTTTCTTATCAAATGGTTTTAGATCAGGATATTCCTGTCCAACTCCAACAAACATCACAGGAGTTGATGTTACTTTAACAATAGATAGTGCGGCACCACCTCTTGCATCAGCATCACTTTTTGTTAGAATAGAACCATGAAATTTTGTGTGTGCATGAAATTCACGGGCTTGATTAACAGTGTCGTTTCCTGCTAAAGAATCACCTACAAAGATTTTCAAATCAGGATTTACAACTTTGGTAATTTTTTCAATTTGTTGCATCAAGTTTTCACTTGTTTGCATTCGTCCTGCAGTATCAATCAAAACAACATCTGTTTTGTGAGACTTCGCATACAATACTGCATCACGTGCAACAGCAGCAGGATCAGAATTATAATTTTGAGCAACAAGTTTTAGATTAAGCCGATTAGTGTGTTCACGTAATTGTTCAATTGCACCTGCTCTAAATGTATCAGCTGCTGCAACTACTACAGAATATTTTGCTTGTTGTAACATATGTGCAACTTTAGCTAGTGATGTTGTTTTTCCAGTACCATTAATGCCAAGAAACAAAATCAAGAATGGTTGTCCTTGCTCCTTTTTTTCATTAATTTTTGCAAAAAGATCAATTTCGCCTGCATTATCAAAATGCGTAGAAATACTTGAAATTAGACTATCTTTGACAAATTTTTCAATTTCTTTTTTGTCAACTTTAGAACCAATCAGTTTTTCTTTCAAGTCATTTTTGATTGAGTCAATTACTTCAGTTGCAACATCAGATTCTAAGAGAGCAATTTCTAATTCAAATAAAATGTCTTCAATATCTTTTTCATTAAGTTCTTTTTCGCCTAAACTTTTCGCTGCATTAGAAAACGCACTACGAAGTTTATCAAACATTGTTTATCCCGATTGTGAAGGTTGTCCAGATTGTTGCATGGATTGCATCATTTGGTTGACTTGTGCCTTACCTTGTTCTAGTCTTTGTGCAGCATCTTGTTTCTTTGCTGCAGTATCTTGTATGGCAATTTCAATTTCTTTGATTCTCGCTTCAAGATAATTAATTGCAGAAGCAAAGTCTTTTTCGACTGCAACTCCTGCACCAATATTTAGAATTATTTTATTATTTGATGAGATTTTTGTTGGGATATAAGTTCCCAGTCCAATTGGAACAAGAGTATCGGATTCAGGATTCTGACTAAGTGATTTTATGGATTCAATAGCAGCAGTTGCTTCTCTAAATACACTCATGAAAGTTCCTTCTCTTTGAGATAAATCTGCAAAATATGTTTCAAGCATTTGCATTTGCTGCATTAATTGCTCTGCTTGTTCTTGACTCATTTACAACATGACTTTATCTTATGGTTATAAATTCATTCATGGAATGGAATCAAAAACAGTAGAAGAATAAATAAAAAATAAAGAATGAGTTTTATTTTGCTTTAGAGAATCTGCTCTCTACCTCATCCCAGTTAACTACATTCCACCATGCTTCAATGTAAACAGGTCTTTTGTTTTGGTAGTTGAGATAGTATGCATGTTCCCAAACATCACAGCCTAACAATGGTACTAATCCTTCAGTTCTAGGACTTGTTTGGTTTGGCATTGATTTGTATTCAACCTTTCCAGAAGAAGGATTGTATACTAACCATCCCCAACCACTGCCTTGAATTACTGCTGTAGTGGATGAAAATTTCTCTTTGAAGTCAGAAAAGCTTCCAAAAGAATCATTGATTGCATCAGTAATTGATCCTCCAGGTTCTCCGCCTCCATTTGGTTTCATGTTATTCCAAAATAGCCTATGGTTATCATAACCACCACCGTTGAAATTAATTGCACCTCGCTTGTCCTCTGGAACAGAATTGATATCAGACAGAATGTCTAAGATATCTTTGTCCTGAATTTCAGCTGGACATGTTTCAAGAGCTGCATTTAGTTTGTCAGTGTATGTTTGATGATGCTTTGTGTGGTGAATCTCCATCGTTCTTGCGTCAATGTGAGGTTCTAATGCATCATAAGCATATGGCATTTCAGGAAGTGTGTATTTTCCCATGAGAGTATTTGATAATTTATTCCATTTATTGGTTTACAGGAAATCGTTTTTACTTACTAAAATTGTTAGAAGATTTGTGAAATTCTTAGCGATTTTTTCTTTTATTATTGTAATTTTGATGGGATTGATTTTGTCACAATCCATGTATTCTGAAAATGACATTCATACATATCTTGAAAGAAGTGTTCCATTTGTTGGAACAGATATTCCAAGAATTCAAGGAATTGATGGTGACGGAATAAAGATAGCAATTATAGATACCGGTGTAGACTTTAACCATCCAGACTTGTTTGGTTGGGGACCAGATGGAAAAGTAATTGGAGGATACAACTTCATTCAAGAGGGTCAACCTCCAATGGATAATAACGGACATGGTACTCAGGTTGTAGGAGTAGTAGCTGCGGATGGGCAAGCAGTAGGTGTCGCACCCAAGGCAAAAATCCTTGCATACAAAGTATCAGAAGACGGAGAGGGAGTGTCATCTGATTTGATAATCAGGGCAATTGAAAAAGCAATTGAAGATGATGCAGACATTATCAATATTAGTTTAGGAGTTAACAAAACTAATACAAAAATTGAGAAAGCAGTTAATCTTGCATTAGAAAAAGAAATCTTTGTAGTAACTGCAGCTGGAAATGATGGCCCAGGGTTGGAAACCATTGGAAGTCCTGGAAGAAATTTTGGGTCAGTAACAGTTGGTGCAACTTACAACAATCTTACATCAAGTTTAGTTGCAACATTAGAAATTGATGAAAAACCATACACAGTAATTCCAATGGTGGGAAATCAAAAGATAGAAGATGCAATAACTGGAAAATTAGTTTTTGGAGGATATGGAAAAGTAGATGATCTAAAAAATTTGGATGTAAAAGACTCCATACTAATTGTTGAGAGAGGAAGCGATGTTGAAGGAGAGTTGCTGTATTTTTCAATAAAGGAAACTAACGCTGCAGACGCAGGAGCAAAGGCAATGATTGTTTACAATAACATTTCAGGAATTTTCTTAGGAGAATTAATTCATGAGTTTGTTGAACCAGATTATTCACCAAGAATTCCAGTAGTTTCAATTGATAGAGAAGAGGGATTGGGGATTGTAGAGTCAATTAATGGAAATAATGCAGTGTTGAATCTGTTTTTTAATCCAGACTATCTTGCACATTTTAGCTCAAGAGGACCAGTGTCTCCATTTTACATAAAACCTGAGATCGTAGCACCAGGAGCATACATCAATACAACACAAAGTAATGCAGGATACAACTTTACTAGTGGAACAAGTTATGCTGCTCCTCATGTAAGCGGTGCTGCAGCACTATTACTACAAAAAAACCCCCAATTACACCATCACGAGATAAAGTCACTATTACTTACCACAGTTGAGCCTGTATCTGATGCCTATGGAGACAAATTCTCAATACAAGAGTCAGGTGCAGGAAGGCTAAATATTGCAAAAGCATTTGATGCAAAGCTGATCATAGAACCTCCAAACTTTGTGACACTTGCATCATCAGATAACAAAGTTGTCGAAAAGCAATTCCAATTAAAATCAATTGATGGAACATGGGGAGGATTCGATGTTACATTTGATGGACCTGAATTCATAAAGTTTGGATGGGAACTTGTAGATGAAAATATTCTAAATGTAAGAATGAGTGTACTAGAAGATAATTTTGGTGAACATGAAGGGAAGATGATGATTAGTCATGAAGAAATACAATACGTTGTTCCATTTTTATTACATTATACTCCTGGTTCAGTTTCGGTAGTTCAGCAAAATGAAAAGTTATTCTTTGAGATTTATCATCCAGAAGAATGGAGTTTTGCAAAAATTTCAATCATAAACAGTGATGATGGAACAATTGACACAACAACTGCAACACCAAACAAAACTACATCAATGGATGTTTATCAAAATGCAGAGTATTGGGTTGATGCAAAAATTAGAGTGAATGGAAATGCATCAAGTGCATATAATACCATTGATGTTAAAACAATTGAAGAGCGAGAAAGGTTTGATTTTGATATTCCTGAAAGACAGATGGTAATAATTGCAGGTGCAATTGTAATAATTGGAGTTATAGGTATTATAAAGAGAAGATAGTTTATTGTGGGGGTTTTGGGCCTGCATCAATAATTTCTTGAGATACACCTTCAAATTTTTTAAAGTTCTCAACAAACATTTGAGCAAGTTTCTTTGCAGACAAGTCATACGAGTCTTTGTCAATCCAAGTATTTTTTGGATCTAAAATCTCAGATGGAACTCCTTCTACTTCTGTAGGAATATCTAGATTAAACAAATCATTGTGAGTATACTTTACAATACCAAGTGCTCCAGATAGTGCAGCAGTAACCATTGCACGGCTATACTTTATCTTGACTCTCTTTCCAACACCGTATGGACCACCAGACCAACCAGTATTGATGAGGTAGACTACTGTATTGTGCTCATTGATTTTTTCTCCAAGTAATTTAGCGTAAACTGAGGCAGGTCTAGGCATGAATGGTGCTCCAAAGCACTGAGAGAATACGGATTTTGGTTCCTTTATTCCTCTTTCAGTTCCTGCAAGTTTGCTTGTGTATCCAGACATAAAGTGGTACATTGCAGCTTCTTTGGTAAGTCTAGAGATTGGAGGTAAGACACCCAATGCATCTGCTGTCAAAAAGATTATCACTTGAGGATTTCCACCAACACTTGGAATTACAGCACCTGGAATGAAATCCAGAGGATAACCAACACGAGTGTTTTCAGTTAAAGTGTTATCGTCATAATCAGGAACATTGTCATTTAGAACGACATTTTCTAAAAGTGCTCCTGGTTTAATTGCATTCCAAATTTCTGGTTCTGCTTCTTGACTTAGGTTGATACATTTTGCATAACATCCTCCTTCAAAATTAAAAGTTCCATCATTTGACCAACCATGTTCATCATCACCGATTAATTTTCTGTTAGGGTCTGCTGAAAGAGTAGTCTTTCCAGTTCCAGATAAACCAAAGAACAATACAGTATCTCCTTTCTCACCAATGTTTGCAGAGCAGTGCATTGGGAAGATTCCTTTTTCAGGTAAGAGATAATTCATTACACCAAACATTGACTTTTTCATTTCACCTGCATATTCTGTTCCACCAATTAAGACAATTTTTCTTGTTAAATCAATGAGAATAAAGATATTAGTTCTTGTTCCGTCAATTTCAGGGTCTGCCTTAAAGTCATTAATACAAAGAATTGTAAATTCTGGTTCGTGATTTTCTAGTTCTTCACTCGTTGGACGGATAAACAAATTACTTGAGAACATGTTTTGCCAAACATGATCATTGATTACTCTAATTGGTAAACGAGTTTCAGGATCAGCTCCTACAAATCCATCAAAGACAAAGAGTTCCTTGTTATCAACAAAGTTCTTCATTTTTTCTAGTAATTTTTCAAATTTGCCACTTGGGAATTGGTGGTTAATTTTTCCCCAGTCAATTGTTTCATGGGTTTTGTCATCATATATGATAAATCGATCATCAGGTGAACGGCCAGTGTATTTTCCAGTATTTACTGAAAGAGAGCCTGTTGAATTGACTACACCCTCTTTTCTATCGACTGCAAGTCTTACCATCTCATCTGTGCTTAGATTTCTGTGTACTTTGGCAGGATTTATCCCAAAGTCCTTGAGTTGTGTAGAGAATTTGTCAGTTGTAGCATTACCTACTACTTGTGTCAGAGGGTTACGCCTCCAAAAATAATGTCATTAATCCCAGGCTTGTTCATGAGATATTTCGATCCGCCTTCCATTTCCTTATTATCTCTTACCAATTGAAATTATTTTGACCGTCTAGGAACGTATTTATTCCAAAATTCAAGAGTCAATTTGATGCCGATCAACAAAGACAAGATTGCAAAGAGACAGGAGATTAAAGAACACAATCCTGATTTTGAAAGACCAGAGAGCTGGCGTTACGTTAGACTTCAAACTGGTTGGAGAAAACCAAAAGGAATTGATCATCATCAGAGAAAACAATGGAGTAGAGGTCGTCCAGGTCTAGTCAAAGTAGGATTTGGTGGACCAAAAGATGCAAGAGGATTACACCCATCAGGATTTACAGATAACTTAGTTCATAATTTAGATGACTTGGCAAAACTTGACCCAAAGAAAGACGGAGTCAGATTAGGTCACGGTGTCGGTACTAGAAAAAGAAAAAAGATTGTTACAAAAGCAGTCGAACAAAAATTCAAAATTTTCAATGCTAGAGTGAGTGCAAGTGGTAGTAAATCTTAAAGCTAAGAAAAGACTGGCATCCAGAGTTACTGGTGTTGGTATTCACAGAATAAAATTTGATTCAGACCATCTTACTGATGTAGCTGATGCAATTACAAGAGAAAACATTCGTAGTCTAATTACAGCTAACACAATTAGAATTGATTCATTTACTGGGACTTCCAGAGGCAGAGCACAAACCAAAAAGGATCAAAGAAACAAGAGAGGTACCAAACAAGGTTCTAAACAAGGACGTAAAGGTGCACGTGTTGGTAAAAAAGAAGTCTATGTTGCAAAGGTTCGCGCATTAAGACGATTATTAAAAATTGCAAAAGACAGAAAAGATTTGACAAATCCAGAATTCTGGGCACTCTACAAAAAGGTAGGCGGAAACACAGTTAGAAACAAGGCTCACCTGAGACAATTAATGGAAGAGATTGTTGCAAAAAGAAAGAACTAGAATTTCTACCAAAAATCATTTTAATTATTAAAGACAAGTTTGTTGCATGACTGATACTCTTAAAGCAACATCCATGGACCATGTCAACATGAATGTAAAAGATTTAGCAAAAACAGTAGAGTTTTACAAAAATTTGTTTGGCTTTGAGATTAGAAAAGACGATAACTCACCAAACAAGATGGATGCACCATCAAAGATTATTGGAAATGATTCAATCAAGCTTTGTTTGTATGAAAACCCACAAGTAACTCCGACAGGAGGAATTGCTCATTTTGGATTTCATGTTGAAAACTTTGAGGACATCATACAAAAATGCAATGAGCATGGAGTAGAGGTTCTCTATGATGGTCCAGTGGATTTTGAAAAATCAAGATCTGTGTACATCAAGGATCCGACAGGGTATGATATTGAATTAAGTGAAGTATCTGGCGGTGGACTCTAGAATCTGTAAACAGTTTTTTCCCAATCTAAAATTCTACCATTTTCAATTTTGATGCCTTCATCATGTAGCATCTTTGTTTTAATATGCTCACCATATGCATATCCACCAACTTTTCCATTAGACATTACAACTCTATGACATGGAATAATTACAGGGTATGGGTTCTTGTTCATTATTCTTCCAATTGCTCTTTGTCCATTTTTCAGACCAACCGCCTTTGCAAGTTCACCATAAGTTGTGATTTGACCTTTTGGAACCTCTAGTAATTTTTTGTAAATCTTTTTTTCAAGACTCAAAGTTTGATTACCTCAAGTTCTGTAGATTCAAGAAGGTCAAGAACTTTTTGCTTGTTTGGTCCCAACCCATTCCAATCTAGCAGAGCAAACGTTGCCATGCTGTTTTGCTTGAGAATATGAGAAAATAACTCCTCATCAAGATTATCTAGGGCATGTTTTGGAACTACGGTTCCAAGGGCATACTTGTCGTCAAGTAGTTGCTGTGTAAACTTTGTAGGATAATGAGTTCCACCAAAACATAGTGCAGTTGGATTTTTTGGAATATCATTTGACATCACCGCATGAACTAATTTTGCAACTCTGTGACATAGATTTTCATCAGTCCACTGTTTTTCAGTAGTTCCAATTTCAATGAATATTGAAGGTTTTTTGAGATCTGTAGGTCCGTGATGGGTTGCCTCTATTGTAATGTCAAATTCTGCAAAATCAGACTTGTGTTCTCGTAAAGTCTGAAGATATTTCTTTTGTAAATCAGAATGTGGAATTGCAACTTGTCTATCATTTCCACCAAACTTTGCCTCTGAGAAATTTCCAGTACTATGACAAGTAAGTGCTAAAACTCCAGATTCAGCTGCATGTTTTGATAAAAAAACAAATCCATCATAATCATATTTTTCTTCTAACCAATCTGCAGAAATTGCAGGAGTTGGGATAATTACTAGATCATAATACTTTCCACGAAAAATGTCTCCATCTTGAGTCATTTCTTTGCAAAGAAATTTTGCCATATTGTGACCAGCAGGATCATCAGCGTATGCAACTAGTAGTTCCATGAAATAAGAGATATAAAGAGACCCTATTAATTTCCACCAATGAACCCGAAGCAGACTTTGAAGAATATGGCAAATACCATGAAAATGGCCAAAAAACCAAACAAAGATGAGTATCAGCAACATCTCAGATTAGTGTTGTTAGGTATTGGTGGGATAGGCTCTATTGGATTTATCATTCAATTTGTCTTTTCGGTGATCACATTTGGAAGGTAAAATTGTCAGAAGAAGTAAAATCACATTTGTTTGCAATTAGAACCACTGGTGGACAAGAAAAAGTGGTAATGCGATTATTAGAAGCAAAAGCTAACGCTAATCAAATCAACATTCAATCAGTATTTTGGGTAAGTGATCTTAAAGGATATGTCGTCATTGAAGCAGTAAACCCAAGTGATGCATACATGGCAGTAGAAGGTGTAAGACACATCAGAGGTCAATTAAGAGGAGAATTAGAGTTTAAAGATATCGAAGGGTATTTGGTAAAGAAATCAACAGTTTCAACACTAGCAGTGGACAATGTTGTAGAAATTACTGGAGGTCCATTCAAGGGAATGAAGGCAACAATTACCAGAATAGACCCAGAAAAAGAAGAAGCTACAGTTGTTTTGCTTGATGCATCATACCAATTACCAGTTACAGTAGACGCAAACTATCTAAAACTATCAACTGAGGGTTAGGAAGGATTAAATTTTCATTTAAAGGCGATAAAACATGGGAGAACAAAAAATATCATCACTTGTAACAGGCGGAGGAGCATCTGCAGGTCCACCTTTGGGTCCAGCACTTGGTCCACTTGGCGTCAACATCATGGAAGTTATCAATGCAATTAACGATAAAACAAAAGATTTCGAGGGAATGAAAGTTCCAGTTACAGTTATTGTCGATAGTGACACAAAAAAGTATGAAATTGAAATAGGCATTCCATCAGCAGCCGCACTAATCATGAAAGAGGCAGGAATCCAAAAAGGTTCTGGCGCTTCTGGAACTGAATGGGTAGGAGATGTTACAATGGATTCTATCGTTAAAGTTGCAAACACAAAACTAGAGAAATCTTACGCATCATCACTAAAATCAGTTGCAAAAACTATCATTGGTACATGTGTTGCTTTAGGAGTCAAAGTAGAAGGAAAAACTCCAAAAGAGATTACCGCTGAAATCAATGACGGTAAATGGGATGAAAAATTCCAGTAATTAGACTCGAGTTTTATCCACATCATCTAAAATTTTCTGCATGCAACCATGACAAATAACATCGTATTGTGATAATTCTCGAATCACATCATGATCTTGAACTTTAGGGTCATAAGTTGCAGAGATTACTATCTTGTTGCTCCATACTTCATAGTTTTCTTTTTTCTTGGAGCATACAAAGCAGTCCATAGAAATTCTTGATAAACTATTAACTTAAAGATAATTCTTCATGTTTTTAGGCATAAAAGAATTCTATTTTTTAAATTTTAGTATCTGCAAGTCAAAATATGGAAGCATCAGATATTTTTTCTAAAGACATAGAGACCTACAGTTTTGATGAAGAATCCATATTTGATTCAAATAGAAATTTGTTGGGAAAAATAATTTATCATAGTAAATGGAGTGAAAATATAGAGATAGTTGATCTCAATTCAAATAGACTCTTACTAGTTAAAGAAGCCAATTATTTTTTGGTAGTAGTTTTAAGATAACAGATTCTAAAGATAACATCATTGGGAAGATAGATTACATTATGGGTCACAAAATTATTCTCAAAGACAATTTTGGTAAAGCATTACTTAGAGCCAATATACATTCAGACAAAATAACAGATATTAAAAAAATACCATAGCTGAAATATATAAAACAAAAAAAGAATCTGAAAAAATTCAATTGTTTACAGATGAGACAATCAAACACCTTAAGATAATCAAAAAAGATATTGATAGAAGAATATTGATTGGACTTTTTTTAGCAAAACCTGCAGCAGGGGACCTTGGTGGAGTATAAGATTTACCATACAAGATGAAATCAGGAACAAAGTGATTTATCAAACATCTTGTCCTGTAACTACCCATTCAAGTGCTCGAAGAACACCTTGGTAGTACTTCATTGCATCCATTGATTCTGCTTTTACCAATCTTTGCTCAATGTCTTTTCTATATTCTGCAACTTCATTTTCTGTTTTCATAAATGTATTAAAAAAATAGGAAATAAAAGTGAAATCAATGATTAAGATGATGTAAGATCAACTTTTAATTTAATACAGTTACAGGTTTTTTGAAGACCTGTTTGTAATTTCTTTTCTTTCCATCTTTGAATACAGTCTTTGGATAATGTTTCATTGAAAATGTTGCCATTTGATCAATAATTCCCTGTAGATCTTTTCCTTTTTTAGTCAAGGTGTATTCAATTCGGATTGGAGTTTCATCATATACAGTTCTCTCAATAATGTCTGTTTCTTCTAATTCCTTGAGCCTCAAAGAGAGGGTCTTTGGATTGATATTCTCAATTGTTCCCAAGAATTCATTGAATCTAGTTTGATTTCTCATTGCCATGTTTCGAATAATATGAAATGTGAATTTTTTTCCAATTATTTTGAACGTGTTATCGACTGGACAGTTTTTTATTATATGTTCAAGCGTTGTATTATTCATAACAAAGCAAAAAGTAAAAGCGTATTAAAACTTAACTTACTTTAGTATAGTTGCTAATAAAGAGTTAGTTACCATACAGTAATCTAATGTAGTTCATTTCCCTTTCTATTATAAATATAGTATAAATAGTTACTTACTTTAGGTAAGTTAGATGAAGAACACAACCAATGATAAAATAAGAGCACATCCTGCAATTTATTCAAAACTTGTGCCCCTATTTCAAGAGCCTATCCCCAGACTGGTTGTGATATTCACTCCTTACTATTGAGGTAAAAGGAGGTGAAAGTATGGCATTATACGGAATTTATGGAAAACACGAAATCAAAGACTGTCCACTAAACAATTCAGAGTCTAGAAAATTAGTTTTAGATCTTGAAAACAAAAATGAGGATGCAGATGTTTGTGCAAACTACAAGATTAACAAAGTTGTTGGACGATATCACTCTGGACTAGAACACACATTTTTGTGGATTGTTGATGCAGAGGACCCACATTTGATACAACAAAAAGTAATCAATAGTGGTATGGCTAGTTTCAACGAAGTCAAAATCGTTTCACTCATGACATTTGACGATGTTATGGCAGTAAGTAGAAAACTAGAACAAAATTAACTGTGTATTCACAGTAAATTTTTTTTATTTTTTATTCATAAAATCTAATGTGGTATTTTGTTGATTCTTTAATCCTTTGAATCTATTTCGGATAGTTACTTCTGTAACTCCTGCAGCTTCTGCAAGATTACGTTGTGTTATAGAATCACCATTTTTGATACACGATACGTATAATGCAGTTGCAGCAAGGCCCATCGGATCTTTTCCTGCGGATTCCTTGTTATCTTGAGCCTCCTGAAGTACTTTTATGGCATATCTTTTGGTTTTTTCTGAGAGTTCTAATTTACTTGAAATTCTTGAAATGCATTGAATCGAGTTTACAACAGGCATTTTTAGTTCTAGTTCATGATGGAGTAGTCGATAACATCTAGCAATATCTTTTCGTTTTACATTAGCAGCATCAGCTATGTCATTTAGAGTTCTGGGAGTTTCAGTATCTCTGCATGCAGCATAAAGTGATGCAGCAATCATTGCAGATATAGATCTTCCACGAACTAGTTTTTTCTCTAATGCCTTTCTATACAGATATGCAGCCTTTTCAAGAACATTTGAAGAGAGTGCAATCTTGTCTTTCATCCTAGATAATTCGTTGAGTGCTTGTCGCAGATTCCTATCCATAGGTTCGTGGGATTGACTTCGGCTGTCCCAAGTTCTTAGTCTTTCAATCGTACTTTTCATAGAAGATGAGAGAGGTTTTCCAGTTGCATCTTTGTTTACTGGATTGATTACTGTAGACAGTCCCATATCATGCATCAAAAGTGAAGAGGGGGCACCAGTTCTTGCAGGATTTGTTCCGCTTTCTGTTTGAAATGATCTCCATTCAGGACCAGATTCATTTGATTTTTCAGAGACAACATATCCACATTTACTACAAAATTGTTCTCCCGTAACATCATCCGTTAACATGGAATTTTTTCCACAACGTAGACAGTTGGAATCTTTAGTTAAAGTTACCATGAGAGTTGCTTTATGCCGCCACCTTTTTTATTGGAATTTTAGCAGAAACATCTTCATCAGAATTATGATATTCTAAATCAATGTCTCCTAACACAGTGTCTTCAGACAGATCACCATCAAGGGTTAATGCATCACGAAATTTCTTGTACATGGTTGCATCCATTTTAGTTTTAAAAAATAGAAATTCTAATTCTAATCTCTTTAATCGATTCATCTCTGCTAATTCTTCTTCAATTCTTTTTGTCATAGTTCTATTCCCGATTCATTACACTTAAGGGATGATGTTTTTTTAGATCCTTGATTTTGCAAACAAGAGAGGGTAGAGCGAATCATTTCTTTAAACAGTCACATCCACAGTCAAACATTCCAGCTTTTCCCATACATTGATCATGATGTTGATTATAGCACTTGTTACAGATCAGCATCAGTTTTTACCTTTTTTGTGAGTTTTTTCATGTGCTAGTACTTTGTCAAAAGTATCAGGAAATCCTTCCCAAGAAAACTTGCAATGTCTGCAATTGTATTTCATCTATTTTTCTCTCTTGGAAATTGGGATTTCAATAGTTGAAACATCTCTGTTTCGCCCATCTTGAGATTCAAGTGATTCAGAACTAATATTTACACATCCTACTTCAAATGCATCTGTTTTCTTTAAGAGAACTTGAGTGACATCTACTGCAAGTCCAATACTGCGTCCTCTGGCTTTGATAGTAATAGAATCCAATGTAGCTAATTGAATTATTGCAGAAGTAACGTATGACATTAACGGTTTTTTACCGATAAAAATTGTATCAGTTGTATTATCTAACATACAAAGTGGGGATAAATGCCTCATTTAAACTGGGAATATAGCATCTAGTCGTGAATTTCAATAAATGAAAAGAAAAGAGGTTTTGCAAAATATCTAAAAATAATCAAGTTTAAAATTAATCAAACAGAACTAATCTAAATTTTCTACTTTCTATGTTTTGGTAAACATTCTTTACAATATACAGGTCTGTCTGGTTTTGGTTCAAAAGGAACTTCAGTTTCTTTTTTGCAATCAGCACAGGTACATGGGTACATTTTTCTGTCTTCTGACATAATTACCAGATATTTGGTCCTTATAATAACAAGTGTATTTGGACAAAAAGATAAAAATTCAAAAATATTTTTGAAATTACCAACGTTAATAGCATAAAGAATTTGTGAAATGCGTTGGGAAAACGTCAAGTAAAAAATGAAAGTGCTCTAAAAGAAATTAAACTTCCTGAAACAGATGAAGAAATGTTTGGTAGAGTTATCAAAATGATGGGAGGAGAAAATCTCATGGTAAAATGTCAGGATAAAATTGTAAGAATAGGCAGAATCAGAGGCAAATTAAAGAGAAGAGTTTGGATTAGAGATAATGATGTAGTCATAATTGCACCTTGGGAGTTTGGAAAAGTTGCAAAAGGAGACATACTTTGGAGATATACATTGCCACAAGTTGAATGGTTAAAGCAAAACAAACACATTCCATTAGATTTTTGATTTTCAGAGAAAAAATATGAGGACAAATCAAAATTAGAAAAAAATAGAGTCATGACACAAACCAAACCAAAAATCGACATAGTTAACGTAGTTGCTTCTGCAACAATCGAGCAAAGATTAGATCTTGTAGATATAGCAAAAAAATTTCCAGGAGTAGAATATCATCCAGAGCAATTTCCAGGGGCAGTTTTCAGACTTCAAGAACCAAAAACTGCCACATTACTTTTTGGTTCAGGAAAGATGGTAAACACTGGTGGCAAATCAGAAGAGATGTCAGTTGAAGCAGTAACCAAGGTTGTTCAGAAATTAAAAAAAGGCAAGATCAAAATAAAAAACAAACCAATAGTTACAATTCAAAATATTGTGTCATCAATTAATCTAGGAGGAAAAGTTAACTTGGAGCAAGCAGCTAGAACCCTTCCTAGAAGTATGTATGAACCAGAGCAATTTCCAGGACTCATTTACAGAATGCTTGATCCAAAAACTGTAATTCTAATTTTTTCTTCAGGAAAACTAGTTTGTGTGGGAGCAAAAATTGAAGAAGACATACATCGTTCAGTAAATCAAATTCATAGTTTACTTGAAGAAAAAGATTTGATGATGTATAATTGAGTCACTCTTTATAGTGAACTAAAAGAGAATCACCCATAACAGGCATTACAGCAATTACATTTTCACCTTTTTCAGATAAAAATTCATTTACTACATCTTGAAGATATACACCTTGAGACAGTGTCTTTGTTTCAAAATAACGAATTTTATGAATCATTGTCGATAGTAAATGCATTAACAAGTCTATTATACTTTGAAGACAAATCCGTTGTTTTCCTAAATACTAGTCTGATGGACAATAGTATGAACTGTAATAAAAAAAGTGAAGCACATGTTTGGAGATATTCTAAACATAATAAAATACGAAGATGCCTAAAATGCAAAACCAGAATTCCAATTACTGAGAAGGAATATCATCTCAAATGGGGCATACATGAAAATATAAAATAAATTCTACTCATAAAGAATTTTGAAGTTATTGATAGAAAGCTTGATGAAGAATCAGATGATGAGTAAATCATGGATATTTGGAAAAGATTACAAAATTATAGTTTCAAAAAAAATGACAATAATTTTTCTCATAACAATAGCAATGGTATTTCTTGGAATTTATGCTACTTGTGGAACTCTTTACAAAGATGACTGTCATGAAGTTTTGTTACGAAAATTTCCCAGAGGATTCTAGATAAACGGATTTTTGATAAAGCCGTTTGCCAAAAGGACAACTATTCCCACTGCAGTGCCAGTTCCACCTATAATTCCTATCAAAAATACAGCATCACGTTTGTCCATAAATAATTCAATAATTTGCAACTTATGAATTTAGAGTTTGGGAAGATGTCCTGTCTTATCTAGATTTGATTTGCATACCTTGCAATACAGCCTAATTTCACTTGACGGAAATTCGGCACCACAGTTTTTACAAGTATAAAGTTTGGTCTCACCCATGAATCCATAACACATGTTACAGACTTAAGCATTGATAATTTCAGATTTAATGCGGTTTTTCAGACTTTTCTTGTGCAGTATCAATACCGTATTGTTCTTTTCTCTTCTTGTTTGATAACTCACAGTAGAAAATTTGTTTTTCTTCAGACATGCAGATTTTTAGTTTGTTTGTCTATTAATAGATGATGTATGATTAGGATGTTAATTCATTAAGATAAACTGGATCTTTATCTGTCTTTTGTAATTCCACAAAGGTTTCTGTATTTTGAATTCCTTCGATTTTTCCAATCTTTTCGATTACTACAGTATGAAGGGATTCCAAATTCTTGGCATATACTTGAATCATAATATCAAATCTGCCAGTTACCTCTGAAATTGATACAACTTCAGGTGTGTCCATGAATTTTTTGTGAATTGCGTCCTTGAATTTTGGATCTCTGTTGATTCCAACATTTGCCTTGACATCAATTCCCAATAGAGAGTCATCAATTTCGACTGTGAATTTCTTTATCAGTTTCTTTTTAACTAATCTCTTGATTCTACTGTAAAGCACAGATGCGTTGATTCCTAGTTTCTTTGAGAGTATTGGAACTGAGATCGAACCATCCTTTGTTAATTCAAAGAGTAATTTCATGTCAAGTTCATCAAATCTATGCAAGGTATTCAAAAATTCTCGTTGTGATTTAATATATGTAGGTTTTGAGACGAATTTGTTGTGGATTTTCAATTATTTTGGGTAAAAAATGAAATTTTTTAAAATAAACTGCATCAATAAAATCCCTGCCTCTAAACGATTTTAAGTAGGCTTTCTCGAAATTGTTCGTATGATTACAGAAGCTCAGCTAGCTGACATGGTAAAAGAAGCAAAGACTGCAACTAAAGCAAAAAAATTCAAGCAGTCAATAGAGTTGATTGTCAATTTCAAAGATATTGATGTCAAGAAAGGATTTGCACTCAATGAAGTTGTTCAGCTTCCAAAGACCAGTTCGCCTGCAACAGTATGTGTTATTGCAACAGGGGACATGGGAACAAAAGCAAAAGCAGCAAAAGCAGATACTGTTATCGGAAATGAAGAACTAGACAAATTTGGAGCAAATAAAAGAGAGTCTAGGAAATTTATCAACAAATATGATTTCTTTTTGGCAGATACACAAATCATGCCAACAGTCGGTAAAACACTGGGTCAGCTATTAGGCCCTAGAGGAAAAATGCCAACGCCAGTTCCATTCAATGCACCTATTGAATCATTTTTAGCAAGATTTAGATCATCAATTAAAGTTAGAACAAGAGCATCACTTTCAGTTTCATGTAAAATTGGAGACGAGTCAATGGATGATTCTGACTTGGCAATCAATGCACATGCAGTACTAAGTGCCATTGAAAAGAAACTGCCAAACGGTGAAAAGAACATGAAAAGAGTTATGATCAAAACTACAATGGGAAAACCAATAAAACAGATACAAGAGGTTAAGAAGAAACATGCATGAAAATAGAACTACTTATCCTAAAAGAAAAACTCAGATGTATCAGCAATTACAAGAGCTTCCAAAAAAATACAAAGTAATGGCAATTATCAAAATGAACAAGGTACGTTCTACTCAGATACTACCTTTAAGAAAAACTCTAAAAGAGGATGTAGAATTTTTCAGTGTAAAAGACAAAGTTGCACAAAAAGCAATCGAGAATCTAGATATCCCAGGTATCAAAGATATGATTGGAGAATTCAAAGGACAAATCATGCTCATGTTTACAAACATGTCACCATTCAAGCTTAACGTACTTTTGGCAAAAAACAAAATCATGATGATGGCCAGAGGTGGAGACATTGCAAGTATGGATATTGTAGTTCCAGCAAAGAACACAGGGATTGCACCAGGACCAATGCTTACAGAATTCAAAGAAGCAGGAATCCCAACCAAGATTGACCAAGGCACAATTTGGATTGCAAAAGATTCTACACCAGTACTCAAAGGTGAGGCAATCAATGAGAAACTAGCAGCAATTTTAGGTAAATTAGATATCAAGCCAGTAGAGGCAGGAATTTCATTATTCACAGCACTTGAGGATGGACTCAAGTATGCTGAAGAAGAGATGATAATTGATGTTGAGAAGATAAGAAACCAATTTGCACAAGCACACCAAGAAGCAATCTCACTATCTATTGAGGCAGCATATGTTACTCCAGACAATATCGAGCAAATCTTGGCAAAAGCAGCACAATCAGCACGTTCTGTATCTGTTGAATCAGGCTACATGACTGATGATACAAAAGAGCAAATATTGCAAAAGGCAGACTCTCAAGCAAGAGCAGTTGCAGGTCAAGCAAAAGATTACACTCCAGCATAAACCAAATTATTTTCTAATTCAACTTAGAAACACTTATGAACATCATATTATTTTTCGATATAGTTGACAGTATCTGAGAGTTTACAAAAAAAAGAAATAAAATTTCCTGCAATCACATTTTTTGTTTCGTTAATTGGAACAACTTTATCAATGTGGGGAGCAAGCTGGGATATTACAGCTCATTTACTAAGAACTCCTGAAACTTTTTTTACACCATCACATGGCGTGTTGTATTTAGGTGTGGGAATAAGCATCATTAGTGCTATCTTAGGACTAGTTTTATTCATTAGAAAAAAAGAACTAAGAAAAAAATCATTTGTATTTGGATTAAAGTTACTTGTTATTGGTGCTGTTATGCAACTTGTTGCAGGTCCAGGGGACTTTATGTGGCATGAGGCATTTGGAATAGACGGACTACTTAGTCCTACTCACATAACACTTGCATTAGGAATCATGGTTTCGTTAAGTGGTTCAGTGATTGGTTTTTCTAGAATGAATTTTCATGTATCAGAGAATAAATTTTTGAAAATAATTTTAGCAGTATCATTTGGAACTTTATGGTTTAGCGTAATGTGGCTCATTTTCTTTTTCGTATTACCGATTTCAGAAGGAGATACACATGACTTTAATCCAGATCCTATGGTTGCACTAATTCTGAGTTTTATTTTCATTCCATTTGTATATTCTCTAGTATTTTGGACATCATCAAAGGCACAAAATAGATTTGGTTCAACTAGTGCTGCGGCACTTTCATTTATTGTAATGAATATTACATCAAACATCTTTACATCTGAAGGCATCATGTTTTATCTTCCGTTGTTTGCAGCGCCAATGATCAGTGCAATTGCTGCAGACTATGTGTTTAACAAAAAATGGGAATCAAAAATTATGCAAAGACATTCAGGAAAAATTGCTGGTGCAATATTAGGTTCAATGTTTTTTGCATTTAGTTTCCCAATGCTTTCAATGACATTTTTGGAAGTTTATCTACATAATGACATATTCCCATATGATGTATTGCCAACTTCATCTGATGTAGTATTCAAAAATTGGATGATGACCATTCCAGGTGGAATTATTTCAGGAATAGTAGGAATGATCCTTGCACCTAAAATACTGAGATTTAATTCAGATTAACATGAAGAAAAAGAAAATTGATGAGATTCTAGAACACATTAATCAGAAATTTGAAGATGATGTGCCTGGAATTGTAAAAATACTGGTACGAAAAAAGATTGGCAAATTTCAATCATTTGAGGCAACATCTCTACCAGACTCATTGCGAACTTGTACTGTTGAGGAATTAATTGAGATTGTAAAACAAGAAATAGAATCAGGTAAACTTAAGATATGATAGAGTGTAAAATGGAAACATTTCTTTTGATATTATTTGATTGATGATTCCTAGGAGAAATAGAGAATCAATCTTTGAGCCATTATTTACAACAGAACAGTACTGTATGGATTTAGAATTCTTGAATCTTTAGAAAAATTATACTTTACATTGTATTTTTCCACGAAGAATTTTAGAAGATATCATTCAACATTAATTGTGATTTTATCATCACCGCAATAAGATCCATTATTTTCAAAATCAACTATTTCAAATGTGTATATTCCAGAATTTGCAGTCCAAAGTTCGCTCTCTAATTTAGAATCATACGCATATCCCCATGTAGGACCTATATCATATCCAAATTGTCCACTTGCCGTATAGTTGACTATTATTCCATCTGTTGAATAAGAACCGACATTAGAATAAGGGTCATCAGTTTCTATCTGTTTGTATTCTATTTCCCATCCCCAACTAAGAATATAACCTGAATTTTCTGGCAAGGTTTCATAATTTCCCCAATTGTTTACTACAACAATTTCTCCATATCCAAATGGATCAGGTGTACATTGTTCAGAATCAGGTGAGTTATCTTCTTGTGGAGGAACATCATCTTGAATTTCAATATCGATTTGTGGTTCTATTTCACATTCAGGTATAGTTATTGTTATCAAAGTTTGTTCCATATCTAGTGGATGTTCAATGTATTCTTCAGTCTCATCATCTAAAACAAGAAATGATGACAGATTAAGATACCAGATACCGGGATCTAATTCCCTTTCTATTGTAAATTCACCAATATCTGAAGAGTCAATTTCAACAGGAATTGAAAGTGGTGCACCTTCAAGGCCAATGTTAATTGTTGCTTTTACTTCATCTTCTCTTTCAAAATACTCAGGATTTGAAAAAGTCCATTTTGCTACTACAGTAGTATTTTCACCAGGATTAACACTTCATCAGAAGCAACTCCAGTTTTTGATAATACTTGAGCACATCCTAGTGCAGAAAATGGAGCAAGATCATCCATTACGGATTCATCAGATTCTGGATCTTCTTGTGGCGGATCTTCTTTGGGAGGATCATCGTCTGGAGGAATTTCACATGGAGGAACTGTAACGTAGATGATACTATCATCTCCAGAATATTTCATAGAAAAATGACGTTTTTCTTCATTAGAAGAATACCAAATGGAATTTATTTTAAAAGTCCAAGTTCCAGGAAAGATAAGTGCATCCTCATCAAGCATTCCAAAATAACTCTTTTCCCAAGATCTATAGTCTGCAGTTCCATAAAATTCAAATCCATCAGGATCTGTTGCAGTATATGAAATTCTATGATTTTCACCAAAGTCATCAGTTAGATACCAAATGACAGCAATTGTAGGAAACTTATCAAAACAATCATAATCCAAGAGAGAACCATGTTTGTTTGTGACAGAAGAAGATATGCTGTATTCACTTTGTTGCGGATCCACATCATCCATGACTGATTCATCAGGATCTGAAGATTCAGAATTGTCATCTAACATAAAATCTGAAGAATTTTCTAGATCCAAGTCACGAAATATGGAAGAGCCAGAATCATCACGTCACCACAGTAAGTAACAGAGACATGAATTTTACTATCAGGGCCAGCATATTGCATTACCTTATTTGTAATGTTTGGAACTTTTTCAATTCCTTGAATTTCAAATGTCCAGTTTCCATATGTATGAGCTTCAAAAACATCAGTGTGACCATTGCCAGTATTAGGATCATAGATGGCGTATCCTTCAAAGGTTTCACCAGTAGGAGCAGTAGCAGTATATACAATTCGATAGAAAGGGCTATTGTAATTATGTGTCAGGTTCCAATGAAATGCAATTTCAAAAACTCTGTCATGACACGGATCATTATTAAGAAGAGTACCACCTTTGTTTAGCAATTGAAATTATCTGTATTTATCAATTTCAGTCATTTGTGAATCACTGATTTGGATAATATCTTCACTTACCATGAATTTAATTCCCTCCTTGAAGTCTTTTTCAGAAATCACTCCTCTAGACCACCAATCAGCATTATTTTTTATCCATGATGGAATCTCCAAATTATCACTAATTTCTAATGTTCCACCAGAGTCAAGTTCTATGTTATCGATTTGAATGATTTTTTTTCTTTTACCATGTAACCAATTCCAATTGCAAAGTCTTTGTCGCTGATTAATCCCTTTGACCACCAATCAGCATTATTTTTTATCCATGATGGAATTGCAGGTGGAGCAAAACATCCTATTTTATTTGAAAAACTAGTTTTCTCAATGATCACACTAGAATCCTGTTGGATGTTTTTGTCAGGTACTGAAGATTTGTTTCCATCAGTACTTGAATTATTAGAATCCCAACATTGAATGTGTATCTTTGATATTATACTTAGTCCACTCCAATTAGGATAATCAACTAAAATGTATGGTCTATCACCACCAGACAACGAAATCATATGCATATCAGAACCAGAAGGAGTTGCAGGATCTGAAACAAATACTGCAGCTTCGTTTCCTGCTTTTGCTATTCCATCTAAAGTAAGAGAATGTTGATAATTCGGATTATCTGCAGGTCCTCGGATTCCAGTTAGAGTGATTTCAACTGCACAGCCGTTTTCAATTGCATTACGTAGATCCTCCATTGATGGTCGGTCAATGACAGTAGTGGTGATTGGAAGGTTATGTCTTTGAATAAAAGCAGATTTGCCTGGCAAAAAATTACTGTCATCGATTCCAGATTCATCCCAACTCATGTCTTCTTTTAGTTCATCAATAATATCTTGAGGGTCTGAAGGCAAATCGCCACGTCTATCATGTTCACTAGTCAGGGAGATCATGTTGTTTGCAACAGAAGTTGGTGAGCATTCATTAGAACCTCACTAAGATCAGGAGACTCCCATTCATGTTGTACATCAAAATCATCATCTGCGTGTATTGATGAAATTCCTGGAGACAGTAAAACAGAGATCATGATTATGACAAAAATTAGTTTTAATGAAAACATAGATGTAGTAAATAAGCAGTGTAGATTTTAAGTTTATTTGCTATTTTAAAATGAAAATTAGTGCTTATTTAGGTTCAAGATTCATGAACCTTGGGCAAATTCCAGTTATACTTCATTGCCAATAGTCTGATTCCAGTTGTAATAGCAATTCCAATAATTGATGCTATTTGAATATCTACACCAGATGACAATATTGCATAAAAAATTACAATTCCAATTACACTGGCTACTGCATATACTTCTTTTACAAAGACGATTGGAATCTCCCTAACAAACACATCACGTAGTATTCCACCACCAATTGCAGTAACTACTCCAGCCAACAACATTGGAAGAAATTCTAATCCAACTATTTGATGTGCAATTGAAGCTCCAAGAATTGAGAAAACGCCCAATCCAACTGCATCAAAAACTAACCAAGTACCCATTCGTTTTTTGAGTTTTGTATAAAGAAAGAACATTACAATCCCAACTGCTACAGTCAATCCAATATAGATGGGATCAGAAAACGCATTAGGAAATCTACCAAAAGTTACATCACGAGTAATACCACCTGCGACTCCAACTACACTTGCCAACACAATAATTCCAAAAATATCAACTCTGTGTACAATTGCTTTTGAAGCTCCTGTAACTGCAAATGCAATTGTTCCCAAATAATCTAAAATGGAGATAAACGATCCAATTTCAAAAGAAAAATCTGCCATCTCAATGCAAACACCGTAACGTTGTTAATTAAGAATTGATAAAAATGGAGATCAAAAATAGATTTGAGAAAAGTAAACTCGTTTAGCCAAATAATGAAGATAATCCTTCCATGGCTGCTTCTTCGGTTTTACCTTCTTCTTTAGGTTTTTCCTCTTTCTTTGCTTCACCATCGGCTGCTGCATCTCCGCCCTCTGCTGCTGGTGCGGCTGCTGCTGCAACGGCTACAGGTGCGGATTTAACTGCCTCATCGATGTTGACATCGGCCAAGGCTGCAACTAGTGCTTTAACTTGGGCTTCATTAACTTCAGCGCCAGATGCTTTAACAACTGAGCTGACGTTTGCCTCGTTAACTTCTTTTTCTAGCTTGTGAAGAAGTAAAGCAGCGTAAACATATTCCATTGTATCGAGATTTTCATGGCCGATAATATAAAACTACTGTGAACTTGTGCCTAATTTAGAATCTTGAGACTTCGGCATACAGAATAAAGTGTTCTTTTTAGATTCTTGTCAATGAGAGTATCCATTCTGTTCTTGAGGACTCTTTTTGCTTCATCACGTTCTGCTCCTGGTGGCAAAGACAATACGGTGTTGATAAATTCAGGTAATGATTCGCGAATCCATCCATCTAGCATTGCATAGACCTTTGGTGGGATGAGATCACATTTGTCTTGGTCAAGATCCAATACAGTTGCAAAGTTTTCATGCTCTATTCTATACACTAGAGCCAAAACAACATTATCAGGAGTAGGATTTGTTAGAATTTCACTAGAGCGTTCTCCAGTCTTTCCTTGTTCTATTTTGTTTTTCAGACCAACTGGGTTTACAATAACACCACTTATTCCGACCTTTCGGCCCTCAACTCCAGTAACTGTTGCAAAGATAAAGTCCTTGTAGTCTCCATTTTCTTTTACAGAAAATATGTGAACTCCTTCTTTGAGTTGAGGTTTCTTGCCAAACATGAATTCATTGAATATGATAGTGTATTTAATGTATTATGAATTTTTAAAGTGTTTATGGATTCTGAATCCAATCAATGCTGGTGCTGCAATATATATTGCCAAGTTTAGTGCAATTACAGATATTCCTAATCCTAAGACTTCAACTTCGGAACCATCTTCAGCTAATGTCATGAT
>JAEFCZ010000057.1 GCA_016125975.1 Candidatus Nitrosopumilus sp. | reverse complement strand
AATACCAGATAGGAATCTCTGTTCCATAGTATCTTCGTCTAGAAATTGGCCAGTCAATGGATATTGAATCAAGCCAGTTCATCAAAATTTGCTTGTGCATAGATGGGTAAAACGTGATTTCTGAGCCTAATTTTCGCATTTTTTCAACAGAATCTTTCTGCTTGAGATAGTATTCCTCCATTGGAATGATCTCAATTGGGATTTTGCTTCTCTCAGAAGTTGGAGTTCTGTGATTAATCTCTTCTATTTTCTCTACAAATCCTTTTTCTTCCAAATCTGCAATAATCTTCTCTCTAGCTTGTTTTGGTTTTAGTCCTGCATATTCTCCTGCAGCTTCTGTCATCCTTCCATCTAGTCCAATTGCAACAATCTCTTCTAGTTTCATCTCTCGAAACAATGCAACGTCGTTTTGATCACCGTAACTACAAACCATTACAGCTCCTGAACCAAAGTCTTGCTGAGCTGAATGGTGAGTTTTTATTTCAACTTCAGCACCAGTAATAGGAACTACTACCTTACTTCCAACAAATGGAGCATATCTTTCATCTTCAGGATTTACAATTATAGTTCGACATGCACATAATAATTCTGGTCTTGTACTTGCAATGATGATTTCTTTATCAGTATCTTTGATTTTGAATTTCATGTGGACTAGCTTTGTCTGAATATCTTGGTATGCAATTTCAGCATCAGCAATTGTAGTACCTGATACCCAATCATAGTTGTTAGGTCTAGTAGCTAGAACAATTTTTCCTTCCTTCCATAGTTTGATGAACGTTGATTGTGTTAATGCACGATACTCTTCTGAATCTGTTCTGTAATGGTTCTTCAAGTCTCCACTAAGACCAAGATTTGTCATGATGAGTACCATCTCTTCTTCTAAATCATCAAGTGCTTCTCTGCACAAATTCAAAAACTCTCCACGGTCAGTTTCTCTCATTCTGATGTTGTGTTTTTTCTCAGTGTAGAACTCTACAGGCAATCCATTTCTGTCAATTCCAATTGGAAAGTAGACGTTCTTGCCATTCATGCGTGCAGTTCTTGCAATCATGTCTATCTGGGAATAGTGAGCAGCAGCACCAATGTGCCAAGGCCTGCCTGAAGGGTATGGTGGAGGCGTATCTATGGTGTAATTATTATCGGTTGGAGTGAATTTGTAAAGGTCAGAGTCCTGCCATTTCTTTAATACCTGTGCTTCTAACTCTGGATTCCATGCCTTTTCTGTAATTTTTGGGTCCATTTTACAAATTGTCTTTTGAGATGTTTGATATGATGTGAGAGCCTTTATTGTATCCCTCGTAAATGTAAACTCCTACAGCTTCAACATTTGCTGGCATTTTAGGAGCTAGTAATTTGATAAGTTCACTTGAAAGGGTCTCTACAGTAGCTTCACCTTCTAAAAGATAAGTTGTATTTTTTGGAACTTTCAATTCAAACATTCCTTTAGGACCCTCAAATGATATGACATAGTGAGAGTCGTCTTCTGTCTTTAGATATTTTCTGTTAATGAAAAACTTGTGATCAAATGCAGTTAATACTTCTTTAACGATTTTTTTTGCAACACCAAAGTCTACAAGCAAATTGTCTTTCATCTGTCCAACTAGTTCGACCATTACAGATGATGTATGTCCATGTAGTATGGAGCATTTCTCAACTAGTGGCAAGATATGTGCATAATCAAATGCAAAGGATCCATCATCTAAAAAGATAGAACCAGTCTGTGGTGTTTTATCATAAAATACAATGTCTTGTAATTCCTTTAATTGTGCAGCATATTTTCCGTGTCCAATTGCCATAATTTTTTGGTCAGGAAAGTCTTCTTTGACTTTTCTATATTTTGCAATGTCATCATCACTGTCAATTACTTCGATGAGCCCCTTGTCAGTTTTAAAATCAATAACAACTTCTGCTCCATTCTTTAGTGTAACCTTGTGATTGTATTGGTATTCATCTTCAAGAAAATCTAGCATCTGTGCTACTGTCAACTCTGTTCGAGTCTTCATGAGATTTCCTTTCTTGTCGATATACTTGAAATCAGAATCCAATACTGCGGGACTTGTTGCCATGTAAAGTCATCTGCCCCAGAGTCATTATATAAATTCTGAAAATATTTGTGCGTAAAACAGGGATTTTAGGCATGAAATAGGTGATAATCTGGATCATTCTTAATTCGTAGTGTGGAAATAATATGTTATGAAAAAGATACTGCTTTTTGCAGTAATTTCTGTATTAATTGCTAGTATTTCTGTTACATCTATCTCTGCACAATCTCAATCTGATATTCCATCTTGGGTGAAAGGTGTTGCAGATTTTTGGGTAAAGGGAAATATTTCTGATAGTGAATTTGGAGAATCAATTTCATTTCTAATTGAACAAAATATCATACAAGTTGAAATTCCAAATTCAGATGAATATCAAAATATCAATACGATTAGAAATCTAGAAGTTGAAAATAAAAAATTAGAAGTAGAAAATAGAAAACTAAAACAAGAAAATGCTGAACTACAATCTCTCATAGATGATCTTCTTGGAATTGATACTTTAGGAACTACTGATTCGTATTCTGAATATCTAGACAATGGATGTCATAGAGATTATCCTTATCTTTGGTCTGATGGTTTGTGTTATACAACATCTGAACCCAATTGTCCGACAAACAAACCATATATCTGGTCAGATAGATTTTGTTACAGTTCTCCAGAATACTTGAGTAATGGATGTCATAGTAACTATCCTTATCTTTGGTCAGATAGATTTTGTTATGATGCTCCAGAATATCTAGCTAATTGATGTCCTAATGGGTATCCTTACATCTGGTCTGATGGCTTGTGTTACGATATTCCAGAACCTGTTTATGAAGAATCGACTCCAAGTTGTGACCCATCCTATACTGATGTTTGCATTGCTCCATATCCTCAAGACTTGGATTGTGGTGAGATTGGATACTCTAACTTTAGAGTAATTGGAGATGATCCACATGGATTTGATAGAGATAATGATGGAATTGGATGTGAATCTTAAATCTGATTTTTAGACACAAAATCATCATTTTTTGTGAGAATCATGACTAACACTTACATACGCTCATAATATAACAAAATATCTTTGACTCTGTTAGATGACGTAAATGAATTACTGAAACAAAACATTGGGGATTCAGCAAGATTAGAACACATCAAAAGTTCAATTGAAGACAACAAACCACTGTATGATTCTGACAAAAATTATCTTAAAGAATTATCTAAGAAATTAGAAACAACAGAAAATACTTCAGAAACCTCAGATGATAACCCCTATGTTAATCCCAAAACAAATGATGAACCGGAACCCAAAAATCTTGGAGTTGAAGAGAAATTAAAAATCGCTGAAGAAAAAATAGATAAACTAACTCATGATGCAAAAAATCAAGAAGAAATTGAATATAGAAAAAATTATTACAAAAGTGAAGGAACCACTCTAGTTTTAGCAGTAGTATTGGGAATTTTAGGAATTAACGGGGTAGGTCACATCTATGTTGGTAAAATTGGTAAAGGAGTTTGGATACTAATTGGTTCTTTGATTCTTTTAGCAATTGGCATTGCAACTGTAGTGTTTATGGTAGGATATGCATTGATTTTTGTATATATTTTAATTTGGATTTGGCAGATAATTGATTCAAAGAGAATATGTAAAGAATACAACGACTATCTAAGGCAAACTGGAAAAACTTTGTGGTGACTAATGAATAAAATTCTAACAATTTCTATCATAGCCGTACTTGGATTAAGTTTAGCAACATCTTCTATTATGCCAGTGTATGCTGAAGGACGAAAATCTGTTTTTCAAAAGATAGAAGATTTATTGAAGAACCATTTCTGTCTGTAGAAAAGGCTATGGGTGGTGATGGTCATAAACGTCTACGAGTACATGATCAATCGGAACCACTAAAACCATTCATGTTATCTTGGATGTGTCAAATTCTAGTTGGAGATATTGGAAAAATGTTTGGGGCAGATAGTCGTGATACGTACAATGTTTCAGAAATTTGTAAAAACTAATTTTCTATTTTCAAGCCCATTTAACCATAATTCGTACTTTCAAAACTCCTAGTTTGATGTTAAACTAGTGAATTTAGGATTCGAGCCAGATTGATATCATTTGTTGTGATGCCACCTGCATCATGAGTCATCAAATCGATTACGAGTCTGTTGTATACGTTAAACCACTCTGGATGATGATTCATCTTTTCAATCTCCATTGCTGCTCTGGTCATAAACCCAAATGCCTGATTGAAACTCTCAAACTCGATTTCTCTGTGCAGTTTGTCATTTACCACACTCCATCCTGGTAGATTTTTCAGCTCTTCTTCAATTTCTTCTTGTGATAGTCTCATCATTTTTCAGTATTATTCCATTCCATTAATAGTTAAAGAGTTTGATTCATTACCCTTTGTTGAAATTAGAGAGATAATCATGGATGCAAAGTACCAAGAACTGTTTGATAAAATCAAAGATTCCATTACTAAAAGGGTTCCTGAGAAAAAAATTGGAATTGCGTATTCAGGTGGAGTTGACAGTACACTAGTATCAAAAATTTGCAAAGACATGAACTATGACATTACATTACTTACAATTGGATTTTCTGAATCCCATGATATCTTGTTTGCAAAAGAAGTCAATGAACAACTAAACTATCCTCATCATGTCTTGGAGATTGATCCTAAAGACTTTCCGTCTATTCCATCTGACATTCATGAAAAAATACAAACTGATAATCTATCATGGAATGAAAACTGTATTGCATTTCATTACGTATCAAAACTTGCAAAGAGTTTAGGAATTAGTACTGTAGTTACTGCAAACGGAATTGATGAGCTGTTTTGTGGCTATAATGCCTATAGAGAAGCGTTCTCAGGCGGTGAATCTGAAATTAACAAAGTAATGGATGCAAAACTAGACAATGAATTAAAAATGATGAAGGCAGTAAATCTGATTGCATCAGAATTTGGAGTACAAATTCTACAACCATTATTATCTCCAGAGTTTGTCGATTACGCAAAGACTGTACCAATAACAGACAAGATTACAGATTCTGAAGATTTGTACAGAAAACATATCATTAGAAAACTAGCAAAACAAGTCGGTGTTCCCGAAGTCTCTTGTAACAAAAGAAAAAAAGCACTACAGTACGGCTCTAAGATTCACAAAACTCTACTAAAGACTAGATAAAAAGAAAATGAGAACTGTATACAAAATTTTACTTGTAATTGCTACAAGTGCTATGCTATATTTGATAATGCATTCAACCTATCTGTTTAATGTCTGTGAATTTATCGTGAATAGTCCTGATAACTGGTGTATGGTTTTTTGGAACATGGATACTGGCATTCACATTACAACTAACAACTGGAATGCTGGAGATGGAATTGGTGCCTGGACTGGAACTGGAGAACTTTACCAACCTACCATTTATGATAACATCCGTGACAACACTGGTTTTATCTTCTGGCACATGGTATTGCCTACATTTGTTATTTTACTGATATATCAGAAGGATAGACTAAAGAAATGAAAACTAGACTTTTGATAATTCTTGGAATAATTATGATGGCTACAATTCCATTTGTTACATTTGCTGCACTTGATAGATATTCTGATTATGTCGAACATGTAGATGCTGTGGAAGAACAGAAAACTAAAGCTCCAAAACCTGGTGACAAATACTACATAGAACCCGAAAGAAAAGCCAAACTAGACGCAGTTGAACTTGATCTTAGAGACAGAATCACTCAATTGCATCAAAAAGAATCTTTGTCTTCTTTTGCAGTAAACCTTGATCATCGAACACAAGAAATTATTGTAATGGTTGAAAAGGATCATTTTAATGCTGAAATTGAGAAAATTATATCTGAATATCCTGAAGATATCCAAATTGTCTTCTTCAATGGTAGAATTTATCTTGATGAATGGTCTGAACCAGAAATAGCATCACGTTCTGAAAAATATCTTGATGAGAACAACGACTTGAACTTTGCTTTACAATATGATAAAAATGGAATAATTATTGATGATCTTCAAAGAATTCATGATTGGTGCGATTATCTTGGTGAGAAACCTACACATTGGTATTTTGATTGGAATAATTCCACACATCATATTGACTCAAACAATTGTGAGTGGATAAAAACGGAAAAAGATCTTATTGAACATATGAAAAATGCTGCATTTGACAAAGAAGGTGGTCACTATGATTATCTTCCAATTAATGACAATCCAAATATGATGGCAATGGAAAAAATACAACTTCAAGATAATGATTCTATCAATGTTGAATTTGGTCAGAATAATTATGAATGGTCAACTGGTTACAAACCAATACCTGAATTTGAATACCATGCAAACTTCAAAGTAAATGACACTTTTGTGGTACTTTGCACAAATATAGGAAAAGATGGATATGCTGATGCCCATCCTGATTTATCTGAACCATATCTTCCTAGACTTGGGATTCTAAAATACTTGGGACCAATGACTATAGAAAATGAACTTATCTTGTTGTTTTGGCACGAATCAGCTTCAATCCAAGTTGATATACCATGTAGTTATCCTGAAATGATTTACCATTCCATTAATTTATGGAATATTCAAGAACAGGGTTTGCCAACAGATAGTATTGTTAATGCTTTAGGTTCCAACTACCAAAAATAATTGTACATAAAATGAAAACTAGACTTTTGATAATGTTGTTGTTTGGCACTTTATCTTTGATTCCTCAGGCATTTGGTTGTTCACGTGCTATGTCCTACCTTTTTTGGTCTCCTATAATAAATCGTGTTAGTAGAAAGATGGGGTGCATACTATCAAATGAAGGGAAGTGATTGGATGGAGATTAAAAAAGTGGAGATGTTTGATGCTTTACAAAACAACAGACTTTCAGAATGGGAATCTGAATCAGAAGAAAACAGTAATGTCTGGGGATATTATCATTACTATGAAGGAATAGTTCCAGACTTTGAGGGAAAATATTATGATTGCTTTGGATTTTCAATTCTTGGAAATCCATTATGGTTTATTCCTTATTCTTCATGGTTTCTACTTTTGATTATTGTCATTGTATCGTCTATCATTGGAATAAAATATTGGAGAAAAAGAAAATGAAAACTAGATTTTTGAAACTAATTCCAGTTCCAATAGGTATCATCCTTGTGATTCTTCTATTGACTGTTTTCTCATCTAATGCGTAACTGCATTTTTTTATCTCCAAAAACGGTTCAAGCCCTTATAGAATTGAACCTAAGATTATAACTCATACATTTTAGAATGTATTCAGACAAAAAAATTTGTTTTAATCACTGTGTACTTCGTTTTTCTTTTTATTGAATTTGTTGTATCCTTCTTGATTGTATCCTTCTTTGTCGTAACCCAGGTGATCATATCCTAGTCCATCATACCCGTTACTATCATACCCATCTTCATCATACCCGTTTAGGTCATACCCATCTTCATCGTATCCATTTTCATCATACCCATTACTATCATACCCATTTTCATCATACCCGTTACTATCATACCCATTTTTGTCATAACCGTTTTTGTTATACCCGTCTAGGTCATACCCATTTTTGTCATAACCG
>JAEFCZ010000102.1 GCA_016125975.1 Candidatus Nitrosopumilus sp. | reverse complement strand
TGCTTCATTGTTGTATCTATCCACATAACTCTGAGGATCTTTTGATTCATCAACAAATGGTGCAATACCCAACTCTTCAGGCTCTGTATCTTTTGGCTCTGTTTCTTCAGGCTCTGTATTTTTTACATCATTTACTACAATAGTTATTGTTTCTCTATCAATAGTAGTAGAGCCTTCCTTTACAACTACATCAAAGTTGTATGTATTTCCACCATCTGAATCTGATGGTGTCCATGAGAATAATCCTGAACTTGATATTATTTTAGCACCTGATGGTGGATTATTCTTTAGACTAAATGATACATCTTTGATTGAACTATCTGAAAGTTTAACTGTAAATGACAACAATTTTCCTTCATCAATAGTTAGTTTTCCAATTGGACTGATTTGTGGAGTTGTTGTAGTTGGACTTACAGATACTTGATTTGATGGTTCACTAACTCCTACAGAATTTATTGCTGAAACTCTATAGGTGTATTTTGTATCTGCATCTATGTTTTTGTGTGAATATGATCTTGATGTACTCTTTGTATCTTCAACTAATGTGATAAATGAACTGCTTTCTTCCTTTGCTTCAACCTTGTATCCTTTGATTGGCGAATCTCCATCATCTGATGGTGGACTCCATGACAAATTATTTTGAGTTGATGAGACACTTGATGCCGTTAATTTTATTGGTGGTGTAGATACTGTTGCTTGAGTTGAGGTTGATGTGGAATAATCGGTATATTCTGAATTTTCTCGTGGAGTAACTGATGCTGAATTTGATTCACCAGTGGATCCAAATCCTATGGTTGCACTAACTGCATATGTATACTCATTATCAGTATCTAGATCAGATATGATGAATGCAGTTGTACCGCCGTTCGTAGTACCTATTTTATCATATACTCCAGGACCTAATTCTTGTTTAATCTCATAATTGCTAATTGATTGTCCAAAAGTTTCTGATGGTGGCAACCAAGAAAGTCTTACTTGATTGGGTGAAATAGCTGTAGCAGTTAATCCTACAGGTGTAATGGAATGCCCTGGTTTTGTTGAAGTAAGTGATGATACAGAACTTGTACCTTCTGAATTAATTGCATAAATTCGGTAAAAGTAGGTCTCTTTTGAATCGAGTCCTTGATGAATAAATGATGTCAAAATGTTTTTGGTATCTTCTTGAATTACTGCAAAGTTTTCTCCACTAATCTTGTATTCTATTTTGTATCCTGATATCTCAGGAACATTATCTGCTAATTCTGGCTCTTCCCACAAAACTACTATTGATGTTGGTGATACTGGTAATGCCTCAGGATTTTCTGGCTTGTTTGGAACAGTTGCTTGTGCCTCAATATCTAATCTGAATGCTTGAATTCTATCATTATCTGAATCTGCTACAAACAACAGATCATTTGTTGTATCTAATGCAATTCCCATTGGAGAGTCAAACTTTCCATCCGATGTTCCAGTAGAACCAAACTCTTCAATAAAACAAACTCCATCAACTATCTTTTTTGTTCCATTTGGACAAGTATCCTCTTCAGTTATCTGAAAGACTTGAATTCTGTTGTTATCGGTATCTGCTATATACAACAAATTATTTGTAGAGTCAAATGCAAGACCTGTTGGATCATCAAACTTTCCATCACCACTACCTGCAGAACCAAACTTTTTTACAAAACAAACTCCATCAACTGATTCTACTGTTCCATTAGGACAAGTTGTACCATCAACTAACTCAAAGACAATAATTCTATCGTTTCCTGAATCAGAAACATACAACATCTCTTCAGAATTATCAATCACCATGTTTGTTGGATTTTTAAAATCATCATTTCCATCAAATAAATCAAAATCAAACAAAAAATCTCCTGTTGAGTCAAAAACTGAGATTGAATCATTATCTATGTTTGAAACAAAAATGTCTCTTGTAGAATCTTGTACTGCGACCCCTTTGGTTGTTCCTAAATAATCATCATTGCCACTGTCTGATGAACCAAACTTTGTTTGAAACTCACCATAATCATCAAATATCTGAACTCTATCATTATCTGAATCTACTACATAATATTTTCCAAATGAATCTCTTGTAATGCTGATTGGACCATTAAATTGACCATCTCCATCGTCATCTGCTCCATCTGCATTATCATTACAATCTTGAATTGTTGTTATATCACAAAATGTGCCATATTTGAAATCATAATCCCCATCATCATCAAAGACATTGATTCTGTTGTTGTTGCTGTCTACTACATAGATGGTTTTTCCATTATTGTCCAGTATCACGTCTGTGGGATTATTCAGATTGTCATTTCCACTGCCTGATGAGCCAAATTTGAACTCAAATTCTGTTTCTGCATATGTAATCTGAAGTGATGTAATACAAATCACAAAAAATACTGTAAAAATTAATTTTTTATCCAATATTGATTGCTTCCTCTATGAGAAACTTAATAAATTAAATAATAAACTTCACTACCTATTTGATCAATTGGGATTCACAATATTTTATGATTTTTTTTAAATTTTGATGTATTTCTTGACTCTAAACAATAACAGTACTGGTGCAGCAAAATACATTCCGATATTCATTAGTATTACACCAATTCCATATCCAAG
>JAEFCZ010000005.1 GCA_016125975.1 Candidatus Nitrosopumilus sp. | reverse complement strand
TTTCCATTTTTTATTGAAGTGAATTCTTTTGGATGCATCATTACAACTGCAAATCCAAATTTTTCCAAGCTTCTCTGTACACTGTTAAATGTTGTTTGATGAGTTAAAACAAGATAATCACCAGTCCATGCGTCTTCAGTACCAGTGTCAGCTAATGCAGGAAATCTATAGAATGATTGATCATTTAGTGGATATGGGGGAGCCCAACACTGTTTACGAGTCTTTCACCAGTACCTGATGTCAAACTGGTTTCAGTTTGGAATTGGAAGATTTGTTGTATAGTATCGTCGTCAGATTCTTGATCACAAACGAGTAGCTGATCAATGGAGAATACACCTTCACCGTTTACACGGTCAAATGTAATGTAACCACTCAAACCAGTTGAATCGTCTATATCAGAAACTGCAACTCTAACTCCTGTGGACCTGCACCAACTGAAGCTATGAAAGCCTCTGAATTGTGTACTGTGCTTGCCTGCTCTACGGGCATAAATGCGAATGCACCTGCTACCATTACAGTAGCTGCCAATATAGCTGGAATTGCTAGTTTTTTCATTGCTTTTCTGAATATAATAGAGTATTAAAAAATTATGAGCGATTTTTCCAAGTATACGGTAATGTATACGCCTAAAGTTTTGACTTTACAAAATCAATGGATCTGATAGGGGTTGGATCGGTCTCATTTAGGATGGCCTTGTAGATTGAACAATAATCAAACAAGTAACATAAAAAAATGATTTTTGAGAGGATATTTCCTGAGATAGTTGAGATTTTTTTAAAATCAATGCTATTTTCATCAAAGTATTGCTCAAAAATTCTCCATCTCTCCTTTGTTTTGATATAGTCGTCTGTTCCCTGAATCAAGATAGGTTGTACAGTAGATGATCTCTCCCATGAGACGATATTGTTGTGTGATGCCTCTATGACATCTTCAATCATTGCATGAGATTTTGCATTTTCTTGCAATGATGACTTGAATCTAATTGCAGCAGATTGCAGACCATGCGGATAGTAAATCATCGGAATTCCAGTAATCCATGTTGCCAATTTTATTGCAGGGTTTGATTCAGAGAGATTTTCAGAGGATATTGTCTTTTGAATAATTTCTAATTGCTCAATTGATTCAATAATATCATCTTTTGAGATTGGAAGAATTGTTCCAAGTATCTTTAGCATAGAGTAGACGTATTTGACCAAAGAAGAACGTGGTGAATGGATATACTCAATTTTTCTATGAATTATATTATTTTGATTACAATAGTCTTGCATCTTTCCTCCTGAGGAAAATGCAATTAAAGAACAGTCAAGATCTTTGGCTGATTCTAATACAGTTAGTGATTCTACAGTATTTCCTGAAACACTTGTTGTAATAACTAGAGTGTTTTTATCAACAGTATATGGCAGAAGATATCCCTTTACCAAAGTTACATGAATGTTACTTTTTGATAGAATTGAAGAAAACAAATCTCCAATTGCCCCAGAACCACCCATTCCAACAAATACAATGTGATCAATTCCATCAAAGGATATAGCATCAAACTCTGATTCGTATGACTCTCGGGCAATTTGAGGCCACATATCATATACTTTGTACATTTTTTTGGTGTCAAATTTTTCTAAATCAGATAGTGTAATCATCAATTCAAAACCAATCTTTAGATGTAAAAAGTTTCCACTAGAAAAAATATGTAATTATTAATTTCAAAGGTCATGAATTACCAGATTCAAATAATTTTGCAATAGATTCTTCATATGGAGGCTGAGCCACTCCTTTTTCAGTGATTATTCCAGAAATCAATTCTGGAGGAGTCATATCAAATGCAGGATTTATCACATTAATGTCATCAGGGGCAGTTTTTTTATCACCAATGCCTGTGACTTCACTTCCTTTTCGCATCTCGATGATTACATCTTCAGCTTTGCTTTTCATATCAATAGTAGACAGTGGTGCTGCAACATAAAATGGAATGCCATGTTGTTTGGCCATAGTAGCTACTTGATATGTTCCAATTTTGTTAAACACGTGTCCAGTTTTTACAATTCTATCAGCACCAACAACTACTTTGTTTACTAATCCATTTGCCATAGAATAACCAACAGCAGTATCAGGAATCAAACTAACATCAAATCCATCATGTTTTAATTCAAATGCAGTTAGTCTAGAGCCCTGTTGAATTGGTCTAGTTTCAGTTGCGATAACTTTGACATTTTTTCCACTTTCTTTTGTAGCTCTAATTACACCAAGTGCAGTTCCATATGCAACAGTAGCTAATGCACCAGCATTACAATGAGTCATTATGGTATCATTATCATCAAAAAGAATAGAGCCATTTTTTCCCATGGTTTTGTTAATCTCAATATCTTCATCTGCCATTTTTTTTGCCTCAGATACAACTAGTTCTTTGATTTGTTGTGGAGAATCTCCAGATTTTGCAGTGTTCATAATTTTTTCTAGTCCCCATGCCAAGTTTACTGCAGTAGGTCTTGTTTCAAATAGAATTTGTTTTGCTTTCTCCAAGTCTGAAATTAATTCATCTTTGGTAGTTCCTTTGCTTTGCAACGCTGCCAAAGCCAATCCAAATGCACCAGAGACTCCAATTGCAGGTGCACCCCTAACTACCAGAGTTCTAATTGCATCAGCTACTTGATTAAAATCGTCATATTCTACAAAGATTAGTTGATTTGGGAGTTTAGTCTGATCAATCATTACTACTTTGTTGTCTTTCCATTCAACTGTTTTCAAAGATGAAATGTCATTATGTTCAGTCAATTCAAAAAATTTTCTAAGAAAACCATATTTAAAATGAACTAAGTAGTTTTGATTTTTTAAGCCATTTGAAGAATATGTTTAATTTGTAAGAATTTTAGTAAAATTATGATTGGGTCAGATAAATTGATTTCAGAAAAGGCTGTAATTCATGAATCTGCATCCATTAATGATGGAACAAAAATTGAACCAGGTACAGTTATTTATGAAAATTGTAAGATTGGAAAAAATTGTATCATTGGTGCAAATTCAGTGTTAAGACCAAACACAATAATCAAAGATAACACCATTTTTGGTCCACTTTCAATGTGCGAAGGTGATGCAATTATTGGAAAGAATACCACAATTGGAGCTCAATCACATGTAACAAAAGGGATGGTTATAGGAGACAATGTATTTCTTGGACCTCAAGTCACTTCTGCAAACACACCAAAAATTTCAGATTCTGAACATGGGACTTCATCAAACAAAAAACAAGTAGAAATTTTTCCTCCAAATATAGAAGATTATGTTAGAATAGGAACAGGAGTAACCATTCTACCAGGGGTCGTAATAGGACATCACTCATTAATTGCTGCAAGATGTGTAATTACCAAAGACATTCCCCCAAATTCATTTGTCATAGGAGGGAAAGACCAAATTGGAAAAATTAGCTAAATTTTTTTTAATGGCACTTGTTTTCATTTAATAGCACATAGTTAAAGCATGTAAATATTTGATAAAAAAGGTTGGAAAACAGAAAAGTCTGTGATGTTCATGTTCATTTAGGAAGATCAGCAGGGATAAACCACACATTACACTTAGATCAGATAGATAGTTTTATTGAAAAATTTGGCATAGAAAAGATGCTGTTATTTCCATTTGAATTGGATACTAATGAAAGTAATAAAAAAATAAAGGATTTGGCTAAAACCAATAATAAAGTTCATGCATTGTATTGGGTGCAAAAAAAACAGATTGAAACTGATGCAAAAATTTTGAATCAAAGTATTGGGGATGGTTATGAAGGAGTAAAATTTCATGGAACTTTCGAAGAACTACCAATAAGTCATGATACATACAAACCAATTCTTGAGGTATTAAACGACAAAGAAGCATTACTTTTAGTTCATACTGGAAGGTTCAAAGATGGAGACATTTCATCAAATACATCATATTTGCATGCAGTAAATGTTGCGAAGAAATATCCAAAAATTAATGTGATTTTAGCACATATGGGTGGAAATGACACATCTATAGTCAAAAAGGCATTAGACGCATCAAAAGATGTGAAAAATATTTGGTTTGACACATCTGGAATTACAACACCATTTAGAATTGAGATGGCTGTAGAAAAAATTGGAGCAGATAGAATTTTGTTTGGGAGTGACGCACCATGGTGTAGTTTTAGGTCAATCTTTTACGGAGTAGAAGACTCGCTACTTGATGAAAAAATAAAAAATCAAATTTTTTATGAAAATTTTATTAAATTATTAAAAATTTGATGTAATCATAGTGAAAATTTATGGTTGATTACTATTGTTTTTTGCCTGTCAGAGATGGAGAAGACACAATAAAAGATGTAATGGATAGTTTATTGAACCAAACAATAGCTCCAAAAAAAATTATTGTTACAGAAGATGGATCTACAGATAAAACATCAGATATTCTAGAAAAATTTGAAAAAGATTTTCCAGAAATTGTTAAAGTAATTCATACAGAAAGTAAAACACGAGATTTTCGTAGAATTCCTAAATTATGGAATATGTGTTTGACAAAAGAATATGACTATCATATGATTGGTGCAGGGGATTGTATTTTTGAATCCACATATGCTGAAAAGATAATTAAGAGAATGGAAGATAATTCAAAATTAGTTATTTGTTCTGGAGATTTTGGTGAAAAAAAATCAAACACACCACATGGTGCAGGAAGATTTGTTAGACAATCTTTTTTCTTTTCAAATTATAACAAATATCTAGAGATAGTAGGTTATGAATCAGAGATCATTCACAGGGCATTGATACAAAAATTGGAAGTAAGTATTTTTCATGATGCATTTTTTGAACATGTCGATAAATTAGGACATAGTCATAATTTTTCAGAATTTGGGCAAGGAATGAAAGCATTAGGATATCATCCTCTTTATGTAATGGCAAGATGTTTTTTGGCATTTTTTGGTAGAGGAGACATTAGCAAAAAAGGTGCATTGAACATGTTTTGGAAATATGTTACATATCATCCAAAAGACTCAGGATATTATTCACAATTTCCAAAAGACATTAGAGAAGAGATAAAGAGAAATCAATGGAAAATGATTAAAAACTTTCTGCCAAAAAGATTAGGATTTCAATAAAGTTTCATCTGATTTAATTTCTTTTGTAACAAACAATCTGTACCAAATTTCAAAAGAAAGTACAGAGAGAAGTTTGTTGATATATCTAATATCAAGTGCATTTGCTTTTTGTGTTGCGCTTAAAATCCAAGAATTGGAGATATATTTTTCGTTTGATATACTAGAATTATTCAAATACGTATTTACTAATTCACTTCCATAATTTTTCCAAAATTGAATAAGATTTGGTGAAAAACCTTTTTTTGAATTTTCAATTTGAATATTTTTATTTTGTAAAATTTTTCTTAAGATTAATTTTCCCTGATTAGTTTTAATATTATATTTTTTTTCAGGAGTGATATTACATGAAAGTTTTATAATTTTTTCATCAAGAATAGGAGTAATGTTTGTTATTCCAAAATGAGAATGAATTTTATCATGAGCAGGAATCCAATCATGCATCAATTTTCCATTATAGTCAGCAAAAAAGACTTGTTCAAGTAGAGGTAGATCATTGTCAAAATATTTTTTAAAGTTTTGATATATTTCATCCCATGAAAATTCCAATTTTGTATCAAACATTTGATTCTGATCTTCTACCCAATCTCGATTATGACAATTCAAGTATGCTTTGGTTTTTTCTATCCAATCACTTTTTTCGTGTACAGTGTTTAGGAATTTTTCGTATCGGAATACATATCCTCCAAATAATTCATCTCCGCCATCACCGGTAAATAATATCGAAGATGATTTTTTTGCTTCTTGTGCTAAGAAATACCAGTAATAATGCCATTTAGGTTCCCCTATAATTGAAATTTGCATAGGCAGATTATTAAGGAAATTTTCTAGATGTAATTCTTTAAAATCACAGTTTTGGTTTCTAGAAATTTCTCTAGCAATATTTACTTCTTCACCATTTTCTTCAAATCCTGCGCTAATACAAGTAATTTTGAGTTCAGGAAATAGTTCTCTAATTAAAGTTAAAATCAACACAGAATCTATTCCACTACTAAGTGCCAATGTAATTCTATTTGGAGACAGTTTGTTTATGGAATCAGAAATTGATTTTTTTAAAAGATTTTCAGTAATTGTGACTTTGTTTTCATCAGATTTAGGGAAGAAATTTGCATATTCAATTTTTTGTAATCTACTTTGAGATGTAGGATCATATCTTAGAGTTAAGATATTTCCTATAGATTTAGTATTAACTAAAGACATCATCATTGATTAATTTCATAAACTGGTTTTCATTATGACAAGTTTTTATTAATTTTCACCTTTATTTTCAATTGACGTTAAGAATTTTCTGACAGATTCGATCTCTTCTTTACTAGCTTTACCTGTTTGCACATCAATCATAACTCGGAACATCTTTGCCCACAATGGATTTTGATGGAGAGCTGCTTCTGTATCTACTTTCAATTGGGTTTTTCTATGCCAAGCACCAACAATAATTGCAATAGGAACATACGCAAAAATGAAAACTAGAATAAATATCCATAACTCTGAAAAGATTTCATTAAGAAAATCTATTCTTTCTACAAGTAAACGATGAAAGATAAGAACGAAATTAGAAAATGTGAGTAGAAATATCAAATAGACACTATGGCCTTGTCTAAAATCAAACCAACGTTTACGCATCCAGCTTTGATTCATACGGAATATTCCTTAATTACTGGTTAATATTGATAGGTAAATTTTTTCCACATGATTAGAGAAAAAATTCGCATCTTGTACGGAGCTCCTCAAAAAAATCTTAAATTTTCTTAGTATCCCCAAGGTAATTTTTTATTTATTAATTCTTCAAGTTTCTTATTGTAAGGAGAAAAATATTCTTGTAAAAATTTTCTAGTTTCTGAATTCATTGGGTCATATTTACCAACATTTTTCTTTTCATCCACTTTAATTTCATGATTTTGTAGTCCTAAAAAAGAGAAAACTTTGTGTAATGTTTGTTGTGGGTCTGTTTGAAGTTCAGATGTAAATAAAATTAAAATCTGATTTTTTGGAAATAAATCAAACCATATTTTGAACTGTTCAACATAAATTCCCTTTGACAGATATGAATAAGTCCAATAGGAAATACTTTGATATTTTGGATTTTTGATTATTTTTTCTTTTTCTCCTTTCAATCTATCATTTTCACATTTAATGGCGTCTTCAAAAGATAGTTCTTCTTTGTTTTTTCTCAGATTTTCCTGATATTGTGAAAAAGCTCGTTCTGTAGGATCTCTAATGATTATAATTAATTTCACATTAGGCAAGTCTTCATGAATTCTGTTTGGTGTTAAAGGATGAAACAAGTAATATGGTGTCGCTTCGCCGGTAATGACTTTTTTTTTGAAAAGTTTTTGGAAAATTGTTGGAAAATGTGCTTTATACCACCATCGTCCTAAATAATTTGTATCAAAATAATGAACTTCTTTGGTTTTTGATGATATTATTGATGGGTGTTTGATTAAATAATCATACAATGAAGTTGTTCCACATTTTTCAGCACCTATAATTATGAAATCAGGAAGAACTCTAAAAGGAGAAGTTAATGCTCTTCCAAATCCCAATTGAAACAACACAAATGGATTGTGTTTTGGATTTGAAAGTAGCCAATGTCTAATGTTATTTCTAAAATTATTTGGTTCTTTTTTCATGAATAATCATGTATTTGAACAAAGATAGATGTTTTAAGAAAATAATTTTACATTGTAGCTTGTGCTGCGTCATGGAACATCTGGCTCTTTGCACAACCAGCAGCAAGTTCATCACCTGCGCCACGTCTCATAAGACCTCTATACAAGCCATCTTCGAGTTTAACACCTTCTCTTTCTTCCCATTCTTCAACGGTGATAGAATATTTCTTTTGAATTCTGTCTCTATACCATTCAGGAATTACATTAAATGCACAGAATGGAACTATTCTTAGATCAGGAGTTACATAGTGAATATCACATCTTTGTAGTCTTTCCAAGTCTTCATTGTATTTGTCTTGAAAGTGCATCATACCAAGGAATAATCCTTTGACATGCCAAGAACCAACTGAATCAAATGATCTTTTCATTAAGATGTTACCAAACATCTTCGCCAAGTCTAATCCTGCTGGTTGTTTCTTTGAATCAACGAATCCTTTGAGTTTTCTAACAACTTCAAGCATTGTAAAGTACTTGTTTTTACCAGAACGGATTTCTTCGGCTTTATCTTCAAACAATTCTAACATTCCTTGAATATCACAGAATTTTGTTAATGGAACAAACTTCTTTGTTTCTTCATCTTCAAAGATGTATGTTCCTGCACCACAAGCAAAGTGAATTGATAATTCGTATTTTGGCTTACTTGAGAATGCTTCAATTACATTTGTTAATGGCATACAACTTGGTACTGGGAACCAATCATCAACAGTAACCTCACCATTTGTTTGCTCTTCAATTCTTTGAATACAATCAGGAACTGTAATTCTATATTTTTCACGTTCAGTCTTACCCATTCTACCAGTTAGTGATACTGGTTGAAAGTTTACAGCGTGAACTACATCCATGTTCTTTTGGGCATATCTGATAATTCCACCTAACTCATGATCATTAATTGATTTGATTACTGTTGGAACAAATACTACAGTAGTTCCAGTTTTTCTACAACTATCAAGTGCATATGGAATCTCCCAGTGATTCTTTGGATTTGTTCTTGCAGTTACACCATCAAAGGAAAGATACAAGTTATTACATCCAGCAAGTCTTACTTCACGTGCTGCTTCTGGATCCATTGCATGTCTAATACCATTGGTGTTCATCTGAATATGGTCAACACCTTCTTCTTTCATAATTTTGATAACATCAGCAATATCATCTCTAAGCATTGGTTCTCCACCAGTAATTTGCATAGAGTTTCCTGGAATCGGTCTTTCTGCTCTCAGAGTCTTCATCATAGCTCTGATTTGAGTATGATCTGGTTCATACATGTAAGCACCTTCTAGACCTTTCTTCACATAGAAGAAACAATACCAACATGTCAAGTCACATCTGTTAGTTACAATCATGTTTGCAAGTCCGCTGTGAGACAAGTGGTTAGAACACAATCCACAATTATTTGGACAAGAACATTTGTCAATCATTACATTTGGAGAATGAGCGCCTTTACCATCCATCCAATAAGTACTAAATTTCTTGTATAATTCGTAAGAACCAAAATACAACTCTTCACATTCACCGTGAGTTGGGCATACTTTAGACATGAAGACTTTGTTGTCTCTCTCAAAAACTTCTGCATCCAAAATCATGTTACAGTCAGGACAGATACTTTGAGTAAATCGAATAGTAGATTTTTTACCTAAATTCTTTGTAGTTTGATTTGATATCTGAATTAGAGCCATGCCTACAATGGGCATTTTTCTGAAATGGTATATAATGCATTTCATACTTGGCCTCGGGTGGAATTTAGGAAGTAGGTATATGTGATTTAAATATCAAAACTGATCGACTAGATCGCATGAGCATATCTGATAAGACAAGAAAAGCTTTGGAAAAAATTGGTCTAACAAGTTATGAAATTAGAACATTTTCAGCATTACTAAAAGCAGGTGAATTAACAGCATCAGAACTTAGTCAGAAATCAGGAGTGCCTTATTCTAAAATTTACGAAGTTTTAGGAACTCTAGAAGAGAAAGGTTGGATTGGAACAGACGATTCAAGACCAACAAAATATTTTGCAAAGTCACCATCAACAGGATTAGAAACTACAAAACAGAAAATGGAAAATGATTTTTCGCAAAATCAAAGTGTTATTCTAAATGAATTAGTTCCATTGTATGAGAAAAGTGGAACCAGTGAAAAACCAGATATTTGGGTATTATCAGGCGCAATAAATATTGCAGCAAAAATTCTAGAAATGGTTGAGACTTGTAGAAATGAAGTAATGATTGCATTACCTGAAGCAGGAGAAGAATTAGTTAAACAAGCATTACCAAAATTACGATCACTTCATGATAAGGGAGTAGAGATCACAATTCTTACATCAGATAAGATGGATAAGGAGTACATCAAAGCAATCAAACGTGTTGCAACAGTAAAAATCAAAAAAGGTTTGTTTGGTGGAGGAATAATTTCTGATAAAAAGTATGTTGTAATTTTACTTGGACCAGAAATTGCAGGTGAAAATTCATCAGATGTAGTTGCAATTTGGGCAGATCATGCAGGATTAGCAGGATTTGCACGTCAATATTTCGAATATTTATTAAAAGATTCAAAGAAGGTATGAGTATGGACGCGTTAAATGATGAAGAGACTCTATTTGTAGGAACAGCTGAAGCTGAACATGTAGAGATGTACCTTAAAGCAATTTGGCACATCAAAGAAAGAGGAGAAGAAGTAAAAATTAGCACCATTGCAAAGATGCTAAATGTAAGACAACCCAGTGTTGTTCAAATGTTAAAAAAATTAAACGGTAAGAATTTGGTTACATATAACAAAGCAGGGGTCAAGCTTACAGATGAAGGTCAGACCATAGGTTCTAGCATGATGAGAAATAGTAGATTACTAGAAGTTCTAATGGATAGTGCACTTAAGGTAGATATTGATGAGGAGATGGTGTGTGGGATTGAACATCACATGAATAAACAATTTACAGATGCATTATGTACAATGCTAAAACATCCAAGAAAATGTCCTCATGATCATGACATTCCAGTTGGAGAATGTTGTAAATCAGATTAGCAGTAACATCCCAAAAGATATATCGTCTTAGAAATTAGGTTAATCATGGCATGTTTTTGTGGATGTGAAACATATCAAAAAAATGATGATAGATTCAAAATTGCATGTGTAAAATGTGGGCATGGACCTCAAAATCATGATGAAGAATTCAGAGCAGCTGCAAGAAAGAATGAATCACAAAGTCAAAAACGTGATGCAGATTTTGGTTAAGAGATTATTCTCCAATTATTTTAACTAAAACTCTTTTTGGTCGTTTTCCGTCAAATTCTCCATAAAAAATTTGTTCCCATGGACCAAAATCTAATTCACCATTAGTAATTGCAACAACTACTTCTCTTCCCATCACTTGTCGTTTTAAGTGAGCATCTGCATTGTCTTCACCAGTGTCATTGTGTTTGTATTGATCAACTGGTGCATGCGGCGCTAACTCTTCTAACCATTTTTCATAATCATGAAGCAACCCACCTTCATTATCATTGATAAAAACACTTGCAGTAATATGCATGGCATTTACAAGACACAAACCTTCTTTGACTTTGCTTTTACTAACTAGTTTTCTAATATCAGGAGTGATATTGACAAACCCCCTACGTGATTGAACATTAAAGGTAAGATATTCAGTTAGAGAGTTCATAATTTTTGTAAATGAATCACCAATTAAAATCATAGGCAGGCTCAGAACTCAAGATCCTCATCATCATTTCAAAGGGATAGGTTCATCACCACCTGCAAGTCATGTTTGAGGCAGATTCCTATTGAGTCTTTCAAGAAGCTTGATAAATGGCCAATAGTTTATTCATTCAAAATGGTTGCAATTGGCACTCCAGCATCTGTAGAAAGTTTTAGAAGGTTTATCATCTCAAGTACGTGTAAATCTTATGCTCCAAGAAGTTATTTGGATGATTCTGAAGTATTTGCCGAAAGAGAAGACAATCTAGGTGCAATCTATGTTGAAGCAGCTGATAAAGTAACATTAAAAAAAATCAGAGACATTACATTTGTAAATGCAAGAGATATTCTAGGAATTATCTATAATTCAAAAAGTGGAAATACATCTCTAAAATGGCGTCAACTAAAAAGAAATCACGGTAAAGTAACTGGAGAAGCATCTGCAAATTCTTTAACAAATTTAGCTGAATCAGGAGTTCTTACTCTGGATTGGGTTGAAAGTTATCTGAAGAAAAAATCTGAAGAAAAAACTAACGAAGTAACAAACTAAACTCTTTTCTCTTTGTAGACTAGAATAACAACATGATTACAAAGAATATTGATGAGAATTTAATTTCTGTCATTCCAGAAGATTCAGATGATCTTTTGAATTTACGTAGAATAATTAAAGAAAATGACAAAGTTATTGGTGACACAACTAGAGTACTAAAACAAGATAAAGATTATTCAAGACCAGACAAAGGGGAGAGAATTAAAGTTCGAATTGCATTAATCGTGGAAAAAATTTCACTTGATGATGTGTTAGATAGATTAAGGATTGGGGGCACGATTGCAGAATCAAGTAATGAATCAGTACCACATGGAACCCATCATTCGTTTATTTTAAAAATTAATGATGGAATTACAATATCAAAGAAAAAATGGTTACCATTTGAAAAAAGTCTTTTAGAGTCAAGTAATAATCAAGTTGGTTTTGTGTTAGTAGCAATTGACACAGGGGATAGTGGAATTGCAAGACTGAGAGGAACACATTTAGAATTTATGCCAAACATCTATTCAGGTTCGGGAGGAAAGAGATACAAAACTAATTTTAACATTGAAAAATTCTTTGAACAAGTACAACAAGCAGTTTCAACTATTCTCAAAGAAGGTGACAAAATAGTAATTTTTGGTCCAGGAGAAACAAAAAAACGGTTTGCAAATTTTATTCAAAAATCTCAGAATTTACAAAAATTCAAGATACAAGTTGTAGAAGGAATTGATTCAGGAGGTGAAGATGGGATTTACACATTTACAAAATCTAATACAATGAAAGAGATAATGTCAGATAGTAAACTGGCAAAAGCATCATCAATAATTGATGAAGTTATGTTTCTTGCAAATAAAAAAAGTAAAAAGTTCACTATGGGTTTTGATGAAACATTTAATGCAAATCAAATGGGTGCAGTTGAATCTCTAGTTTTTTCAGATAAAGCAATTCAAGAGGATGAGCAAAAAATGATAGATTTTCTAAATGATATTGAAAGTAAGGGAGTCAAGATGTATAGTGTTGACTCATCTACAGATATCGGTTTAAGAGTAACTGGTTTGGGCGGAATTGTTTCTTTGTTACGATATTCAATAGAATCTTAATTTGTAGATTCTATCAACCAATCAAGATAAGACTTGTTAATTGAAGATATATCAATTTCAGCAATTTCTGGGACATCATATGGATGAGTTTCCTTAATTTTTTCTTGGAGTAATTTCTTGTTTTTTGATGTCGTTTTAAAGATAGCAATGTATTCAGATGTATTTTCAATTTTTTTATTCCAAGAATAAATTGAAGATATTTTAGAAATATTAACACATGCGACTGTCTTATTTTTTACAAACACTTTTGCAATTTTTGTAATCGATTGTTTATCAGGATACGTTGAGATGATCATTGCTGGTTTCATAGTAACCGATAAATGTACGTACCTTAAAAAAATTACAATTAATTTGGAACTTGATTATATTACTCAAAATTCGATTATCTATGTATTAATGGCATGGGTCGTTATTGTCATTGTTGCAAAGGGCTTAAAATTAGAAAAACATGGTTTTGAGATAAAGGCATATAGTCTAACTTACAAAAATAAACAAGTCAATTCAGTGTTGTTAAAACTCCTTAGCCGAACAAGAAGAGGAATTAGGGTTTTTGCAGATGTAAGCGTAATTTCAGGTTTTATTATGATGGGTTTTGCATTTTGGTTTTTGCTAAATAATGTTTTAAACTTTTTTGTTGCACAACCAGAATTTTTAGAATTAACTGTTCTCATTCCAGGAGTGACACTAACTTCAGCAGCATCAATTACGTACTTTTTACTATCAATTCCAGTTGTTCTAGTAATTCACGAAGGAGCACATGGCATTGTTGCAGCATTAGAAAAAATCAAGATCAAAACAGGTGGTTTTGCAATATTTATTGCAATGTTTGCAGGTTTTGTAGAACCGGATGAAGAAGAATTCAACAAAGCAAAGAAAATTTCAAAACTTAGAGTGATTGGAGCAGGAGCAACATCAAATGTAATTTTTGCATTCGTATTAGGAGCAATTTTACTTACAAACCCATTTTTTGCAATGATCTTACCTGAACCACTTTTGAGTGCATTTTATGAATTACCTGAAGGTGTTCTAATTCTTTCAATCATCGAGAATTCAGGAGCAGAACAAGCAGGATTACTTGCAAATGACATCATAACGTCAATTAATGACAAACCAATTTTAAGTCCGGTGGATTTCCCCAGCTTGAATCCAGGGGATACAGCAAGTGTCTCTGTACTTAGAGATGGGCAACCATTAGAATTTAGTCTAGAAGTAATGCCAGCACCTGACGATCCAGAAAGAGGATTAATTGGAATTATGAGAGACAATTCATTTGCATACAAGCCTGTAATGAATTTCATTGAGTGGAATGATCCAAATCTTTCAATGTTCCTCTTATGGCTTTGGATGATATCATTTTTCATTGGAATAATCAATATGCTTCCATTGCCAATTTTAGATGGTGGAAAATTTATCCATACAATAATTGATAAAAGAATTTCAGAAAAAGCAGTAAATGGTGTAATGTGGGGAATCTACGCATTCACATTTGCGTTATTTGGTCTCAACATTGCACTATCATATATGAAATCTGGTTGGTTTACAATCTAGAAAATACCTAAAGAATCATTAATGAAAAAAAATAGTTAATTTCATGAGTTGCGACAGATGTGAGAATCCTGCAGCTTATACAAGAAAATATTCAGGTGAAAAACTTTGTTCACAATGCTTCTCAAGGTCAATTGTACGAAAAACTGCCAAAACTATTTCAAAATACAATATGATTAAACATGATGATTTAGTGGCTGTTGCAATATCTGGAGGAAAAGACTCTCTAGCACTATTAAAAATCATTAATGAAATGTCATCTACTCATAATTTTAGAATTAAAGCAATTACCATTGACGAGGGAATTCCAGGATATAGAAATGAGGCATTAGAAATTGTTGAAAAATTCTGTGATGAATTAGATGTAGAGCATAAAGTTTACTCTTACAAAGATCTCTTTGAGTTAACACTTGATGAAGCATTAGATTTGAGAGAAAATGAAAAAACATCATCATGTTCAATTTGTGGTACTTTAAGAAGAAGGGCAATAGATTATGCAGCTAAAGATATTGGTGCAGATGTTATTGCAACAGGGCACAATCTAGATGATACATTACAAACATTTGTCATAAACATGCTTTCAGGAGATACCAATAAGATTGGATGGATGAGTCCAGATACATCTTCAAATTCTTTGAGAAAAATTAAACCGTTCTGTGAGATTTATGAATCTGAAATTGTTTTTTATGCATTTACAAATGAGATTCCATTTCAATCAGAGCCTTGTCCACACATGAATGAAGGAATAAGAACAGAAATTCGTGAATTTCTAAATTCATTAGAAAAACAACATAGTGGAATCAAAAATAATTTGTATCAATCAATTCTCAGAGTGTCAAATATTGTAAAGGAAACAAACTACAAAGAAAAAATGGTTTGTAAGAGATGTGGTAGTGATTGCACAGGAAATGTATGCTCAGTTTGTAGTGTAGTTTTAAAACTAAAAGAGAATCAAACCTAATGCAAATATAACATACTTTCTTAGGAAAATTGGTAGTAGGTAGGATCGGGGTGCCAGCCGTGCCCTGTTCTGAAACCGGCTATATGCAGAGATCAGTAACTGTTGGGTAAATCTCTAGATGGGTAATTCCCGCTTGGTGTGCGGAAATGAAATCACGCCGAGGCGGGTGGTTGCAGGACTAGAATTATCCGAAGGGATAACTTCTAAGACCGAACCGTCGAAAGGGATGAGGTCCGGGAGGGAGCAATCCTAAGGTGGAGCATCCACGCTTCCTCGTCAACGTGGCGGATCTTGTACGCTTTGAAATGGGGCTATTCGTCTAGACTGGAACCAACAGATCTACTACCATTTATTATTAAACTAAAATTTACAAGATCATGGAAGGAATAATTTCATTTGGAAACAAAAGAAGTTATGATGACTTTAAAAAACAAATTCCATCTCAGGTATTACCATTGTTTGATTCAATTCGAGAGTTTTGTTTTTCTTTAGGAGAAAACGTGATTGAAGATATCAGAATGCACAGAGTTGTTTTTTGTAAATCCATGACATTTCGATGGTTTACAGATGTAGAACCTCAAAAAGAAGGGGTAATCATAAAAATTCAAAAAAACCGAAAAGATCCTGTAAAAATTATTCAAATCAATAAAGACCAACAAATTTCTGAATTTGATGATTTGATCAAACAAGCATATGAAGAAATTCACTAATACAAAACATCAAATTTTGAAAATTCACCAGTAAATTTTTCATTTCTTATTTCTACATCTTCAACAATTGCGTTTGCAGGACCACCATGAGCCCACTCAACTAATCGGCTAACATTTTCTTCATTACCTTCTAAAATAGCCTCAACACGACCATCTTTGAGATTTTTTACCCAGCCAAAAACATTATTTTGTATAGCTCTTGTTTTCAATGTCTGACGGAAAAAAACACCTTGAACTCTACCAGTTACAAAAATCCTAATTCGTTGATTTGACATTTAACAAAGATTTTTTGAAGCTATTAATCAATTTTAGGTTATGAAAAAACTACTTTCTTTCTTTAATTCTAGCTCTACCAGTCTTTCTTGCAGCAATACTTCCAACTTTTGCTCCAGGAGGGGTATCTCTTGAAACAGTAGAACTTTGTCCAACATGTTGATGACGACCACCGCCGTGTGGGTGAACATAAGCTGCTTGAGCAACACCTCTAACTATTGGGTATTTCTTTCCTTTAGCTTTGAAGTTTCTCCATTTTCCACCTGCACTCATAAATGGTCTTTCACTAGCTCCACCTCCAGCTAGAGTTCCAATCATGGCTCTATTTTTTGGATTTAGAGTAGCAAATTTTCCAGAAGGAAGTTTAACGGTAACACCCTCATCACCATGAGAGAAAACAGTTGCATCGGTTCCTGCAGATTTCACAATTGCACCACCATCACCAAAGTGCTTTTCAATATTACATACAATAGTTCCATCAGGAATATTTTGAATGCTAATTACATTTCCTTTTTCAATTTTTGATTTTAATCCAAATTGTAAAGTTTCACCAACTTTTGCACCAAGAACGGCTGGAACAAATGATACTGATCCATCTTCAAATCTAACTTTAGCTAAAGGTGCTTCTCTACCACGTTCATGAACAAGGTCAATTATTTCACCTTCATGCTGTTCAGATAGTGGAAAGCGGGGATAATTTGCTTTAGCGCCTACTTTACCAGTAGAAGTAGATCTAAATTGATTGCCTCCACGGCCACGTCTTCTTACTAATGGTCTCTTACCCAAAGTTGATCGTTTCCTACGTAAAGAGGATTTTAAGCTTGTGATTTTTACCTGTCATTTGAAGAAATTACCACAAAGGTATAAAAATTAGACAGAGGGCATCTGTGTATGAGCCAAAATGCACTCTCTCTAAAAGTTTTAGAGGCATACACTAGAGATGTTGGAAGAGGAGTAGCAAGAATTGATTATGATTCTATGGACACATTAAATGCCTCTACAGGCGATGTTATAGAAATTAAAGGTAAAAGAAGAACAGTTGCAAAATGTCTTCCATTATATCCATCTGATGAAGGGAAAGGAATTATCAGAATTGACGGGCTTGGAAGGAATAATTCAGGAATTGCAATTGGAGATACAATTTCAGTTAGAAAAATCAAAGCAGTAGCTGCAGAAAAGGTTGTTGTTGCTCCATTAGAAGCAATTCCACCAATTGATGAGAGATATCTTGCAGATGCCTTAGAAAGTGTTCCTTTGATAAAAGGAGATAATGTCATGGTTCCATATTTTGGTGGACGTTTAACTTTCCAAGTAATTGGTGTCACACCAGCTGCTGATGCAGTTTTGATTACTCAAAAGACAGTTTTCCATATTGCAGAAAAAGGAGAAACATTACGTGGAGTTCCACAAGTAACCTATGAAGACATTGGAGGTTTGACTGATGAGATAAAGAAAGTCAGAGAAATGATTGAACTTCCATTAAGACATCCTGAAATTTTTGAGAAATTAGGAATTGAAGCTCCTAAAGGTGTCTTGTTGTATGGTCCACCAGGAACAGGTAAAACATTACTTGCAAAAGCTGTTGCAAATGAAAGTAATGCTCACTTTATTAGCATTTCAGGTCCAGAAATTATGAGTAAATTTTACGGTGAAAGTGAAGCTAGATTAAGAGAGATTTTCAAAGAGGCAAGAGAAAAAGCTCCTTCAATTATCTTCGTTGATGAAATAGATTCTATTGCACCTAAAAGAGAGGAAGTTACTGGGGAAGTTGAAAGAAGAGTTGTTTCTCAAATGTTATCATTAATGGACGGATTAGAAGCAAGAGGTAAAGTAATTGTAATTTCTGCAACAAATAGACCAAACGCAATTGATCCTGCACTTAGACGACCAGGTAGGTTTGATAGAGAAATTGAGATTAAAGTTCCAGACAAAAAAGGAAGAAAAGACATTCTTGCAATTCACAGTAGAAACATGCCATTATCTGATGATGTCAATGTAGATAAAATATCATCAGTTAGTCACGGATATGTTGGTGCAGACTTGGAATATCTATGTAAAGAAGCAGCAATGAAATGTTTGAGAAGATTATTACCTATTCTAAATCTCGAAGAAGAAAAAATTCCACCTGAAACTTTGGATAAATTAATTGTAAACCATGAAGACTTTACTAAAGCTTTGATTGAAGTTACTCCGTCTGGAATGAGAGAAGTATTCATTGAAAATCCAGATGTAAAATGGGATGAAGTTGGTGGTTTAGAAGATGTTAAACGAGAATTACAAGAAGCAGTTGAATGGCCAATGAAATATCCAGGTCTTTATGATAAACTAGGACATAGTATGCCTAGAGGAATATTACTTCATGGTCCAAGTGGTACGGGTAAAACATTACTTGCAAAAGCTGTTGCAACACAAAGTGAAGCAAACTTTGTTTCGGTTAGAGGTCCTGAATTATTATCTAAATGGGTTGGAGAATCAGAAAGAGGAATCAGAGAAATTTTCAAGAGAGCAAGACAATCTGCACCATGTGTAATTTTCTTTGATGAGATTGATTCCATTGCACCAATTAGAGGAGCAGGTGGTGAAACTGCAGTTACTGAAAGAGTTGTGAGTCAATTGCTCACAGAGCTAGATGGAATGGAGAACATGCACGGAGTTATTGTTTTAGCTGCAACAAATAGATCAGACATGATTGATCCAGCATTACTAAGACCAGGTAGATTTGATAAAATTATTCAAGTACCAAATCCAGATAAAGATAGTAGAAAACGTATTCTGGAAATTAATGCAGAGAAAATCCCTATGGGAGATGATGTAGACATGGATAAGATTGCCGAAATCACAGATGGAATGAGTGGAGCTGATACCTCATCTATTGCAAACACAGCAGTTTCATTAGTTATTCATAAATATTTAGACAAACATCCAGATGTCAAAGATATTGAGAAAACTTCCATTGACGCCAAAGTAACAATGAAACACTTTGAAGAAGCAGTAAAGAAAGTAAGAGAACAAAAAGACCTCAAAATGGGCGAAAAATTAGTTGCTTCCTATTACAGGTAGTTTTAATTAAATAACAAATCTAATTCTCGTAAATGTCAGAATATAGAGGATATGAAGGAAATTCAATAGAGTTTCTAAAGAGCAATCAAATCATAGTTGGAGATTCTGTAAAAATTCTCTCAGATATCACATATTCAGGCATAATTATGCCCAGATATGAGCACAGTGACGATAAACATATTGTTTTGAAATTAAAGAGCGGATATAATGTTGGATTAGAAATTGCAAAAATTAAGAAAATTGAGAAAATTCAATCTTCAGAAAAAATTATCGAGGTACCTGAAAAAGCAAACAAGATAGAAGGATTGCCAAAAATATTGTTACTCTCAACAGGAGGTACAATTGCAAGTAAAGTAGATTATAGAACAGGGGCAGTAACTCCCATGTTAACTGCTGAAGAATTAAACTCATCAGTTCCTGAACTTGCTAAAATTGCAAATATTGATGCAGAAGTTTTGTTATCAGAATATTCTGAAAATATAATGCCAGAAAATTGGTTAGAGATTGCAAAAAAAATTAGTAGTTATTCAGATTCAGATTATTCAGGAATTATTATTGCCCATGGAACTGATACAATGCATTATACATCATCATTTCTTTCATTTGCACTGGCAGGATTTCCAATTCCAATTGTTTTAGTTGGATCACAAAGATCTTCAGATAGAGCATCATCTGATGCAGCATTAAATTTGATAGGAGCAACAAAATTCATTACAGAAGGTAAAACAAAAGGAGTATACATTGTCATGCATAATGATGAAAATGACAACACTGTTGCATGTCATATTGGAACAAGGGTTAGAAAAAATCACACTAGTAAACGAGGAGCATTTCAAACTGTAGGAGATAATCCTGCATTCATAATTGCAGAAGAAAAAATTCAAAAAAATATTTCAAAAGAATTCTACAAAACAAAGGAATTCCAACCAAAAATTAATCTAGATACAAAAATTGCATTAGTAAAGTATTATCCAGGATATGAACCAAAAATAATTGAGCATATTATTGATAGCGGATACAAAGGAATAATTTTTGAAGGAACGGGATTAGGACATGTTGGAAAAGTCATGTATGATTCTATAAAAAAAGCCAATGAAAAAGGGATGTTTCTAGGCATGACATCACAGTGTATTGATGGAAGAGTAAGAATGACCGTGTATGAAAGTGGCAGAGATCTTCTAAATTTAGGCATAATTCCTTTAGAAAATATGCTTCCTGAGGTGGCTCTAGTAAAAACAATGTGGGCACTTGGAAATACTCAGAATACAGAAGATGTAAAAGAAATTATGCTTGAGAATATTGCATCTGAAATGTCAATTTAGGAGAAAAAATGTCAGAATTTTCAACAGATGAATTGGGAGTCAAAGTAGGACTAGAGATTCATCAACAACTAGCTACAAATAAAAAATTGTTTTGTAATTGTACACCAATTGATACAGATGAGTATTCAATAAGATTTCAAAGAAAGTTACGTGCTGCTAAAAGTGAATTAGGTGAATATGATCCTGCAGCATTATTTGAAAAATCAAAATCAAAAACTATAATGTATTTTGCAAATTCAGAAAGTAGTTGTCTTGTTGAACAAGATGAGGAGCCACCACATGAATTAGATGAAGATACAAAGAAAATTTCTTTAGTAATTGCATCAGCACTGCAATCAGACATATTTAGAGAGATATACCCAATGAGAAAAACAGTTGTAGATGGATCAAACACTACAGGATTTCAACGAACAATGTTAATTTCACAAGGTGGTTCTTTTAATGTAGATGACAAAAAAATTGGAATTCAATCTATTTGTCTAGAAGAAGATGCAGCAAAGATTTTGGGTGAAGAAGGTTCAATTAAAAAATATGGTTTAGAACGTTTAGGAATTCCTCTAGTTGAAATTGCTACGGATCCATTTGAAGTAAAACCACATGAAATTAAAAAAATTGCATTGTCATTAGGGCGAATTTTAAGAAGTACTAAAAAAGTAAAGAGAGGATTAGGTTCAATTCGACAAGATGTTAATGTTTCAATTAAAGACGGAAATGTCGTAATTGAGGTAAAAGGAGTTCAGCAACTTGATCAATTAGAAAAAGTGGTAGAATATGAGGCTAAAAGACAGCACGGGTTATTAAAAATCTCAAAAAAATTACAAGATGTTGATTGGACTCATGATGATAATAAAGACCGAAAAGATATGACAGAGTTGTTCAAAAAATGTAAATCAAAAATTGTTCAAAATGCTATAAAGAAAAATCAGAAGATATTTGGAATTTCGTTTAAAAATATGGCAGGCATGTTTGGATATTCACCCTATGAAGGAATTAGGTTAGGCAAAGAAGTAGCAGAACTAGTACGATTTTTTGGAATAGGAGGTGTTTTTCATTCTGACGAATTACCAAACTATGGTGTTGAAAACGAAGACATTGATGATTTGAAAAGAACATTAGAAATTAATGATAATGACGGATTTTTAATTTTGGCAGCACCAGAAGAAAAAATGAATATAGTTATCGATCAGATAGTTTTGAGAATTGAATACATTAGAAACGAGGGTATTCCAATTGATACACGATTAGCAACTCAAAGTGGAGAGACTAAATTTCTGAGACCAAGACCAGGTGCAGCAAGAATGTATCCAGAAACAGATATCCCCCCAATAATGATTTCAAAAAATGAATTAGATGATGCAATAAGGAACATTCCTAAATCATGGGATGATTCAATTAAAGAGCTACAAACAAAATATCAACTAAATCTCCAGCTATCAGAACAACTTTTTGATTCAAACTATTTTGAATTATTTGAAAATGTGATTGAAAAAACCAAAGTGAATCCAACATTTGTGGCATCAGTATTATGTTCAACTATAACTAATTTAGAAAGAAATGGATTAGATTCAAAATTATTAAAAAACGAAGAAATAACAAAAACATTTCAATTTTTAGAAGAAGGGAAAATTACTAAAGAATCAGTTGAAATTATTTTTCAAAACATTATGAATGGAAAATCTCAAACAATAGAAGAGGCAATGAATAATACTTCAATTGAGGCTGTGGATGAGTCAGAGTTAGAGAAAATCTGTCAACAGATTATTGAAAATAATCAAGAAATTATAAAAAATCAAAAAGAAAGAGCGATTAGACCTCTAATGGGAATTGCCATGAAGGAATTAAGAGGTAAAGCATCAGGAGAAACTATCAACAAACTTCTTTTAAAAAATATCAAAAATAAATTAGAAAATAAATAATTATGCGGGAAGTGGGATTTGAACCCACGAACTCCTAGAAGATAAGGATCTGAACCTTACGCCGTTGACCAGGCTGGGCGACACCCGCATTGTAAATTTTTGAAATCTAGAATAAGTTTCTTTATTATACTGAAAGTATAACATCTATCAATTCAAAATGGAAATGGAATTCAAAGAAGTTTATTGTGTGAATTGTAAAAAAGTACTGGGACGTTACAATGTTAAATTTTATGATGATGATAAAATTTCAGAATTATTAAAGACAACTCATTCCACTCACGTAAGAAAAGGACATCAGATAAATATCAAAAAATTTGTAAAAAATTAATTTAATTTTTTAATCGCTTCAGAAAGATTTGAAATTCTATGAATGTTACTTTCAATAATATGTTGATTCCATGGTTGAGAATATAAAATTACATTTTTTTTATTTTGGTGAAATTTCAATGCGTTTAATGGGGAATCATCAATAAAAACATCATAATCTAAATCAGCTTTCATTGGACCATCAATGACTGAAACATAATTATCATAAGAAATATTGTGATGTTCTAACCAGTCCTTTACAAAAGAATCAGTGGAACGTTCTCTTGCAGTTACGATATCTACTTGACCAATATCAGAAAGATCTTTGGTAACTGCGGCTAGATTTTCTTCAGTAGGAGGAATTGATATCCAATTTTTCCAACATGAGCTTAATTCAGAATAAAAGTCATAACGATCAATTTCAAATTTTTTCCAAAAATCCCAATCAGTAATTTCATGTTTTTGAATTTCTTGCCTAATTGAGTTACTATAATTTAACCACGATTGAATAACATCAGCAAGCACACCATCAACATCTAACGCAATTTTCATAAGCAATTAATCACTAGTTTGTTTAAATTCATCAAGGAGATTTTTTTGATGTTTATTGAGTTTTTTAGGAATGTTTACCACAATTCTAACATATTGATCTCCCCTACCTCTAGAATTGATATGAGCCACGCCTTTTCCTTTTAATTTGATAATTGTATTTGGTTGGCTTCCAGAATCAACTTTGATTTTTTCAGTTCCTTCCAAAGTTGGAACAACAATTTCACATCCTAATGCTGCATCAACCATTGAAACATCTTGATCATAGAAAATATCTTTTCCATCTCTGTTGAATTTTGAATGAGGTTGTACTCTAACTCTAACAATTAAATCACCATTAGAACCTCCAGGTACTTCATTTCCTTCATTTGGTACAGTATAATCACCTGAATCAATTCCAGGCGGAATATCAAATGTAACTTTTTTTGAACCTTTTTTCTTTCCTTGACCTTTACAATCACTACATGGTGTTTCAATAATTGCGCCTTGACCTCTACATGAAGAACATGGTGCAGCAGTAACAAAAGACGCAAATCCCATGTTACGTGTTTGCCTTACTTGACCTTGTCCATTACATGAAGAACATGTTTTTTTATCAGTACCAGGTTTACAACCTGAACCACTACATGTATCACATTGAATTTGTTTTTGTAATTCAATTTCCATTTGTTTGCCATGTAAAACATCTTCTAATGTTACTGATGTTTGATAGAGAATATCAAAACCTCGTTCTTGACCAAATCCAAATCCGCCACCTCCACGACCAAATATTGATTCAAAAATAGAATCAAATCCACTCCCTCCACGACCAAAGATATCACTAAAGTCACCACGTGCACCTTGAAAGATGTCTTCACTAGAATATCTTCCATCTACACCTGCATGACCATGTTGATCATAGAGTTGTCTTTTTTCAGTATCAGAAAGAACAGCATATGCTTCAGAAATTTCTTTAAAATGTTCTCCAGCCTCAGCAGATTGATTTCGATCTGGATGGAACTTTAATGCTAATTTTCTATATTGTTTTTTAATTTCATCATTTGAAGAGGATTTTGATACTCCTAAAACTTCATAATAATCTCGTTTTGCAGACATGAATCATTCCTTTATTCTAATTACTGTATAAATGGTTGAATTTGGAAAATTAGTTAGTTTTTGTTTCGTCATTTGAAGATGATTCTGTTGTTTGTCCATCAGCACCTTGTTGTCCATCAGCACCTTGTTGTCCATCAGCACCTTGTTGTCCATCAGCACC
>JAEFCZ010000004.1 GCA_016125975.1 Candidatus Nitrosopumilus sp. | reverse complement strand
TGTCCATCAGCACCTTGTTGTCCATCAGCACCTTGTTGTCCATCAGCACCTTGTTGTCCATCAGCACCTGGTGGAGGTGCAGCATTCTTGTAGAGTTCAGTAGTTACTTCATTTACTAGAGATTGTAATGCCTCAAGTTTTGGTTTTAATTCTTCAGGTTCTTTGTCTAGAACTTCCTTTACTTCTTTTACAGCATCAGTAATTTTAATTCCTTGTTCTTGAGAGATTTTATCTTTTAGATCATGATTAACTAATTTTTCAGTAGTGTAGATGTAACTTTCTGCTTCATTTTTAAGATCAATTTTCTCTTTCTTCTTTTTATCTTCCTCAGAGAACTTTTCAGCATCTTCTTTTAATTTTTCAATTTCTTCTTCAGATAATTTGGTTTTTGTTTCAATAGTGATTTTTGCCTCTTTTTGAGTTCCAAGATCTTTTGCAGTTACATTTATGATTCCATTTGCATCAATATCGAATTTTACTTCAATTTGAGGAACTCCTCTTGGAGCAGGAGGCAAATCAGTAAGATTGAAACTTCCTAATGATACATTATCTGTTGCCATAGGTCTCTCGCCTTGAACAACATGAATAGTTACAGCTGTTTGATTATCAGCTGCAGTTGTGAATACTTTTCCTTTTGAAGTTGGAATAGTAGTATTTCTTTCAATAAGAGGTTCTCGAACTCCTCCAAGTGTTTCAATTCCCAGAGTTAATGGAGTTACATCAAGTAGAACAATATCACTAGTAACATCACCAGCAATAATTCCTGCTTGAATTGCAGCTCCCATGGCTACTGCTTCCATAGGATCAACGCCGGATTCAACTTCTTTTCCTATAACATCACTAACAAATTTTTTGACTAGTGGAATTCTTGTTGGACCACCAATCATTACTATTTTGTTAATATCAGAATTTGAGAGTTTTGCATCTTCAAGTGATTTTTGTATAGAAGGTTTACAACGATCCACAATAGGTCCAATTAATTCATCAAGTTTGGATCTGGTGAGTCTTAATTCAAGATTCTTTGCACCTGATGATGGATCATGTGCAATAAATGGTAAATTAACATCGGTTTCCATTACAGTAGATAATTCAATTTTTGCTTTTTCTGCAGCTTCTCTTATTCTTGTCATTGCAGTTGTATCTTGAGAAAGATCAACTCCTTCTTTTTTCTTGAATTCATCAACAAAATAATCAGTCAAAACTTTATCCATATCAGTTCCACCTAGTTGAGTATCTCCAGATGTACTCATTACTTCAAAAACACCACCTCCCATTTCCATGATAGTAACATCTAATGTACCACCACCAAAATCAAAGACAAGTATCTTCATGTCTTCTTTTGCTTTATCTAATCCAAACGCTAAGGAAGCAGCAGTTGGTTCGTTAATTATTCTAACAACATCAAGACCTGCAATTGTTCCTGCATCTTTTGTTGCCTGGCGTTGATTGTCATCAAAGTATGCTGGAACTGTAATAACTGCTTGCTCAACAGATTCTCCAATAAATGCCTCAGCATCTTTTTTTATTTTTTGTAGAATGAATGAAGAGATTTGTTGAGGTTTGTATTCTTTATCTAGAATTTTAAAAGTATAATCAGAACCCATTTTTCGTTTTGCTGCAACAATAGTATTGTCAGGGTTTGTAACTGCTTGTCTACGAGCAGGTTCACCAACTAAAAGTTCACCTTCTTTAGAAAAAGCGACTACTGATGGAAACGCTTTTCCAGCTGCAGTTTGGCCTTCAGCTGCAGGAATAATTGTGGGTTTTCCACCCATCATTACTGCAGCAGCAGAGTTACTTGTTCCTAAATCGATACCTATTACTTTAGCCATTTTTAATTATCATCCTTTTTTTGAAATTTCTACTAATGTCGGTCTTATAATCCTCTTTTGAGAAATATATCCCTTCCTGATCTCTTTAGTGATTGTATTGTCATCCAAATTAGGATCAGAGATAACAGATATTGCTTCATGAAGATTTGGATCAAAAATTTCTCCTAATGCGTCAATTGGAGCCACATCATATTTTTTCAACAAAGAATCCATATTTTTTAAAATTGAATCAAGACCTTCAGTATTGATTTTATTTTCAGAGAAAATATCTCTTGCACGAACAAAATCATCATAAATTTTTAGAAAATCTAATAGAAACTCATCTACTTTGGCATTTACACCATTTTCAATATCAGACTGTGTTTTTCTACTAAGATTTTGAAAATCTGCTAAAATATGTTTTAATTTTTCTTCACATTCAGAAGTTTTTTGTTTTTCTGTATCCAATAATTCTGAAAAGTTTTCTTTCGTTGGATCTAAAGGTTCTGATTCTTGAATAGGTTCATCAGGTTCATTCTCAGAAACAACATTTACAGGGATTTCATCAGATTCATTATCACTAGACAATTCAAACAGAATACTAGTTTAGCTAATTTATACCATTATTGAATTGTTTCACATAAAGGATTAGATTTCACAATAATCAAATCAGAATCATGTTTAGTTTTTTCAATGTTTGCAAAATCAGATTTTGAGCATGCCACAACTATTGTTGTTTTATCACTATGAAATAGATCAAAGTTTGGATCTTCATAGGCTTCTACATCACCAATATAATCACGTAGTCGTGAAGTCAAATTTTGAAGCATTTCAATTTTGTCCCCACGCATTGAATGTTGATCAAGTGTCCACGATAAAGCAATTTTAGTTCTACTTGCTTTAAGATCATTTTTCTTTAACGTTGCACGTATCTCATCTATCAATCGTTTTACATATCCATCAATTCCTTTTAAGCTTCCATTAATGAGATACATGAGTGTGTTTGCACCTTCAAACGATGAACCTAAGGATTTAAGATCTAATAATCCACCAACCATATCATCAAGAAACATTTCTTGAAAATCATTAGAAGATAAATCATTTTTAGTAATCTCATCTTGTGCGTATTTACAAACCTCTAAAACACTACACAGACTTGAGAATCTTGATAGTACATTAATGGCATGAAAATGTTCAGAAGAAGATATCGCAACAAATTTTTTCTCTTTTTTTCCAGTAGTTAACAAATCAGATAACGCCAGATCTTCTTTTCCATTAAAAGAGCCAATAATTTTTGGTTGTTGATCAGTGCCTTCTAATGGATAATAAAAATACGATATGTCCTTTCCAACTTCAAGTCCAGTAACATGTTCAAGTAATGAAATATTTTCATTATTGCCACCAAAACCTGTTGGAAGAGTAAAAACTACAGAGCTCTTTTTCTTTAAAGACGCAGTAGCATCTTTGAATTTTGAATGAATTTCGGTTTTGATATCTTGTCCAGTTTTTCTAATTCTAGGAGTAAAGAAGAGATATTGAGCTTTGGAAATAGCCACTTCAATTGGTTCCATAGCTAATAATGGCTCATCTTCTTTTAATGAAGAAACGTTAGGATATGTTTTAGCAATTTCAGCTTTCAATGAAATTGCTGAAGGGGTAGATTCATCAATTATGTAAACATCAGCTCCTTTTATGGCCATTTGCGATGCAATAGCATATCCTTCCGTACTAAGACCATAAACAACAACTTTTGTTCTCCCCATTACACTAAAGCATAGAATTGGACTAAGAAAAACTTATTGAACTTAGTAAAATTATGAAAATTACTTGAAAATATGGATCGATATTCTTACTCCAAAACAATTGTTGTTTAGTGAACCAATAATTAAGAAATTAAAGAAAAAACATGATATTTTATGTACTTCTAGAGAATATAGAGAAGTTACTGAATTAGCAAAAATTCGGAATTTAGATCTTATTTTTGTTGGAAAACATGGTGGGGGGAAAAATTTTGATAAATTAATGAAGGGAACAGACAGGATTAAAAAATTAACAAAGTTAGTTTACAGATATAATCCAGACCTGTTAATTTCATTTCAATCTCCAGAGGCATCAAGAGTAGCATTTGGGTTAGGAATTAGACATATAGGATTTGCAGATTCTGCACATGCTACAGCAGTTATGAAATTAACAGTTCCATTCTTGGATAAGTTATTAATTCCATGGATTATGGAGAAAGAAAAGTTTGCAAAATTTGGGATAATAGAGAAAAATATTATTCAATACAAAGCAATTGATGCAGCAATAATATCAAAACGAAAGATTTCAAAACATCTGGAAATTGAGAAAAAGAAAAAAATAGTGATTATTAGGATGGCTGAAGAACATGCAAGTTACAATAAATTTTCTAATGAAAGTATCACACCAATAATTAAGGAGATTTTAAAAGAATTACCTGATTTTAGAATAATTGTTTTGGCAAGATACATAGATCAAATAAAATTTCTTAAGAATAAATTTAGAAATAAAATCGAAGTTCCATCTAAAGTAGTAGATAGTAAAAGTATTCTTAGATATGCAGATGTGTTTATAGGTTCAGGAGGTACAATGACTGCAGAAGCTGCATTTTTGGGAATCCCTACAGTCTCATATAGCAAAAACAATGATTATGATGTCGATGTATTCTTAGAAAAAAGGAAAATAGTGGTTAGGGAATCAGATCCAAAAAAAATTCCAAAAATAATACAAAATTTAACTTCAAGTAATAATTCAAATTATAAATTAAAAATTCAAAAATTAATGAAAAGTATGGAAGACCCAATAGGTGTTCTAGAAAAAATATTAAATTTTTAGACATTAACAAATTTTTCTTCCTGTAAAGTATATCAAATAAAAAGTTCATTAAGGGAGTTAGCGTGTTCGATTTAGCAGCCCGGTAGTGTAGCGGTCAAGCATTTGGGCCTTTGGAGCCCGAGACGCAAGTTCGAGTCTTGCCCGGGCTACTTTATTTTAAAAAATGAGGACTGCAACATGAATATAGCACAAAATGTTTTTTGAAAATAGATAATGTCAGATATAATATTAGGCATGGGTGAAGTAGGTGAAACCCTATTTGGCTTACTTGATGAAAGAGGTTTTGATTCTATTGGTATTGATACAGAATCTTCAAAATGTAAAAATTATTCAGAAAACGATACAATTGAAAATCCAGAATATCTTCATGTTTGTCTCCCAGGGGAATTAACAGGATTTGCAGATATTACATTAAGTTGGGTTCCAAAGTTGCAGAGATTAAAAGCAGTAATCATACATTCAACTGTGAGACCAGGCACTACAAAAGATATTCAAAAAAGAGTTAACATTCCAGTTTTGTTTTCACCAGTTCGTGGTGTTCATAGAAGATTCTTAAACGACATTAAAAAATATACAAAATTTATTGCTACAGATGATGAAATTAATTCTGAAATAAAATCAGATTTAGAAAAAAGATTTCAGAAAGTTGATTGGATGTCAACTACAAAGACAGGAGAACTTGCAAAAATATTAGTTGATACATCATACTATGGATGGCTTATTAATTATGCACAGATAACAAAGATGATTTGTGAAAAAGAAGGCATAGATTTTGATGAAATGTGGAAATTTGCTGATGAAATTCATGAAAACTTAGGAAATCGACCAAAAATGTATCCTGGAATTATTGGAGGTCATTGCGTTATACCAAATTTGAATTTAATTGAATATGAAAATCTAGATGTGATTAAAAAAATTAATGAAATGTATGAAAATTTCAAAAAATAATTTTTCTAAAAATCTAATTTTGTAAGAAGTTTTGATGCAATAACAAATAGTACAGATGCAATCCCAACAAGTATCAACATTTCAATAATTACAAATTGTGTAATATTTCCAAAAATCCCTGCTCGAATTACATCAACTAGATAAGTTAAAGGATTTAGATAAAATGCTGTACGTAAAGGTTCAGGGACATTGTCTGCAGGATAAAATGCAGAACTGACAAATGCAAAAAATAGAAAAACAGTATTAATAATTACATTAAATCCTTCACTAGAACGCAATCTAGTTGAAATTATAGATGCTAATGAACCAAATAAAATAGAACCAGTAATTGCCCCAAAAACAATAACAGGAATAGTAATTAATGAAAATTCTACAGATTCAAAAAATACAGGATAACCTACCAAAGCGATCAGAGAAGCACTGACTAAACCAATTATGCCTATGGTGCAAATGTTACTAAGAATATAATGACTTCTTGTAAAGGGACCAGACATTATCTGCTCAAACATTCCATGCCGCCTATCATTCCAAATTATAATTCCAGAGACAAGCGTACTGTTCATTATGTTAAATCCAATCATACCTGATGCCAAAAATGCAGGATAACCAAGATCTTTTACACCAAATGGAACATTTTGAATTAAAGGAGCATATGCAAATCCTACAATAAAAATATAGATCAAAGGGAATATTATTTGCCAAATTAAAAATCCTGGATTTAAAGAAATGGTAATATTTCTATTAACAAGTCTAATTATTGAATTCAATTTTTTCTCACCATTTTTAAAAATATTTCTTCAAGATTAATTGGGATTGCAGATAGATCTTCAATTTCAATATTATTATCATTTAGTATTTTCAAAATTTTTAACAAAACTAATTCAGATTGTTCAGAATGTATAACAATATTTGTTCCAGATTCAAAATTTATTTTACAATCAGGTATCCCTTCTAATAAATTAGAAATTTTAGGAGTTTTTTCCAATAAATGAATTTTAATAGTTTTTTCTTTTCCAAATTTATTTTTTAATGCTTCAGGAGAATCAACGGTAATAATTTTTCCTTTATCAATAATTGCAATCTCATCACATAGATATTCAGCTTCTGTTAAAATATGGGTCGTATAGAAAATTGTCAAACCTGTTTTAACTTTATTTTTTAAATAATCTAGCAACTTTCGTCTAGCACTAGGATCTAATCCCACTGTGGGTTCATCTAAAAATAATAAATCCATGTCATGCATAAATTCTCGTGCAACTTGTACTCTTCTTCTTTGACCAATAGAAAGATCTTCATTTCTTTTCTTTCTAATTTTAACTAGATCAAAATCTTTCAAAAGTTGTTCCATTCTTTTTTTACGTTCATTTTTTGGAACATTCCACATCATTCCATACTTGTCAAGGGATTTTTCAACTGACAAAGTAGGTTCATAGCTAGGCTGTTGTAATACTACCCCAATTTTGTGACGTATTTCTAACGGATTTTTGATTGCATCTACGCCCAATATTGTTAGAGAGCCATTTGAAGGAGGAATTAAGGTAGTAAGTAATTTGATGGTAGTGGATTTTCCTGCGCCATTTGGGCCTAAAAACCCAAAAACTTGTCCAGGTTTTACTGATAAAACAATATCATCCACGGCTTTAATGGAGCCATATGATTTTGAGAGATGAGTAACATCAATACATGACATATTGAAACTGCGATCATCCTACTAATTTAGTTAATCAGTTGTTTCATCATAGATTTTGCTGTAGTTTAACAAATTAAGAGGTAATATATTGAAAACAAGAAAAAATTAGAATTAATTATTTGAAATTGACAATAAAGCGATCTAATTTGATGTAAATGTAATGTTAGAAGGTAATGAAATTTTTATTAATAGAATAAAGGTAGCAATTATGAATTGTCTGAGTTTGATAATCTGATTGAAAAATTAATTGAGCAAAAACCAGAACTAACTAGAGAAATAATTGAAGAACAAACAAAACTAAAAAAAGAAAAAATTGGTGCGGGATATTTAACTGATCAAGGAGCTTTGTTCTTAATTGCATCAGATTATGGTATAACATTATCAGGACCGCTAAAAGTAGAAATGAGTTTAAAAGATCTTTATGCCGGAGCAAAAGAAATTTCATTAGAAACAAGAGTTTTGAATTTATCACCGGCAAAACAATTTTCAAGAAAAGATGGTTCTCCATTTTATCTTAGAACTATGACAGTCTATGATGATGCAAATTCTACAGCAAGTGTAAAACTATGGGATGAAAAAGCAAATCTTCCAGGAATCGAGAATATAAAACCAGGTGATTTGATTAAAATTATCAAGGCTTATGTTAAATCAGATCTTGATGGATCACCAACAATCAATATCGGATCAGGTTCTAATGTAGAAACCACTGACTCTACAAGTGAGATTCCAACTATTGACACAATTACAAGAGATGTAAGTGACTTACAAGAAGGTCAAAAAGATCTGGTTGTTTTAGGAGAAATTGATGGGGCCATTAGCGGTATGGAGTTTACAAATTCAAGAGGTATGCCTGGAAAAGCATTGAGAATGAGGCTAAAAGGAAAAGATGGAAGTGGTATGAGAGTAGTGTTATGGGGAAAAGATGAATCATCAATTCCAAATATAATTTCACAATCTGCTAAAGTAAGATTACTTGGAGTCAGAGTCAAATCTGGAAATCAAGGATTAGAAATTCATGGAAATGATGCAACAATAATTGAAATTGAAGGAGGTAAAGAAGCAGGACCAGTAATTGCAAGAGTTCTTTCAATGTCACCAACAGAAAATGGAAGAAATATGATTTTAGCTGTAGATAATAAAAAGAATCTATACAACATTAGTGATTCATCAAATTCAACTAGCATTTGTGTAGAAGGAGATGTTATAGAATGTATGCCATTAAAAGTTTATGGGAATTCAATAACACTTGATGAAAATTCCTTTGTAAGAAAACTAGATAATGATGAAAACATTCCTTCGCTATCTCAAATTAGAACAAAAATTAATGATGTAAAAGTTGATGATAGTTATTGTATAGAAGCTATAATTTTGAAAGTGCCAGAGAGACGCGAAGTTCAAACAAAAACTGGTGAATCAATTGCACTTTCAGAAATGTTTGTAGAAGATGATACAGGGCAAATTTGGGTAAAAGGATGGAGAAATCAGGCAAGACTAATTGACAAATGTGAATTAGGAGAAATTGTTTCAATAACAGGTCTTAATGCAAAAGCTGGGTTAGAGGGCAGAATAGAGATGTTCTTAACAGCATTTTCTAAAATTACAAAAAAGAATTAAGAATCCCAAAAGCCTCTAGTAACCACATACTGTCTTTCTGCTTCATAGATTTGTTTGAATAAATGCTCTTCATCAACCATGTTTCTAAGAATTCGTGCAGCAGTGTCTGCACCTACCCCATAGCCAGACATTACAGTAATTGCAGTTTTGCCAAAATTTTCCACCAGAGAAGATACTTTCCAGGCACGATCTACCTTATGTTTTTCTTCACTAGTCAGTTTTTTTCCTTCATATTTTTTTCGAATAATTTTAGGAAGATCATAATCAGAGTAAAATGTGGCAGTGATTTGTCGTGCTTTACAGTAAGGGCAAATTAAGACATTTTTTACTTCACTTGTTTCAACTACGCGTTCCCATTTTCCACATCTCGCACAGATTAACCTATGTTTTGTTTTTTCAAGCCGAGCTTTTACAAGATCTAAAATTCCTTTATCAAGATTTGCAGGAGAAGAGTAATATTTTGAAGTATGATCTAAAATAGGTTCTGCCAATTTTGAAAATTGATCAACTTCTAACCATTTTACATGAATTTGATCTTCACGAATTTCTTTTAAAATTTTATCAGTATTTTTAAGATCATATTTATCATGAAATAATTCACGTAAAGCTTCATGCACAAGTGCAGTTTTCGAATAACGTTCATACAGAAATCTTGCAGATTTTCTTTCATAAACTGCACCACGACCTACAATACCAAATTTTTTTGCAACACACCAAGTTCTCCAATTAACATTATGAGTACCAGTAAGGGATGCAGTAACCATTGAAAACAGATCATAGTCATCTTTTAAGACTTCAAGAAATAGTTTTTCTGAAATTCTTGATCTAGAAGATAGTACAATTCGATAACCATCTGAACGAGAATCTACAATTGAGCCTAACATAGAGGATAACATGGAAGAAAGTAATGTTGAAAGTGTTGAATTGATTTTTGTACCAAAACAAGAATGAATTACAATTGAGCCTTGAGATCTACTAGATTCAATTATAATGTTATTCTCATCAGAAATTTCATTAAAATTTAATTTTTCAATTGTTTTATTTGTTAACTGAAGTGAACCGTTTCTCACTTTACTTCTAAAATTACCCACTTTTCTGGCAGTTTTATAGTCAATAGGAATATTCTCACCTTCCCAATATGGAACAGTAATTCCGCCTCCCCTAAAAGGCTCCACGTTTACTGTAAATGATTTTTCGTCAACATTTAGAATTCTCCATTGTGAACCTTTTAACACAAAAATATTTCCAGAATCACCATAATCCCCTACAAATCTTTGATCTAAACTTCCAATGATTTTTTTACCTACACTATCAAATACTTTGAATTTTAGGATATCAGGGATTGTAGAAAGATTTTCAAAATAATATTTGAAAGAGCGTCCTTTCTTCCAAAAAGTCATCTTTGTTCTATCAAAAAATATCAAATAATTAGAATCAAGTAAATCCAGAACATCTACAAGTTCTTCTAGTTTTAAATTTCTAAATGGATAAGCCTTAGTTATCAGATCAAATACTTTATCGATTGAGATTTCTCCAATTTGCATTGTGAGACCAACAAGATGATGAGCTAGAACATCAAGTGATCCATCATGAATTTTTTGTTCTTCAATGGAACCTTCTTGAATTCTTTGAAGTATTGCTTGTGCTTCAAATTCATCATCAGAGTTATTTGTAATGATTAGTCCTTTAGCAGATGCATTACGATTATGTCTACTTCTACCTATTCTTTGAACTAATTTAGATACTTGTCTAGGTGAACCATAATGAATTACTAATTCAACAGAGCCAATATCTAATCCTAATTCAAGAGATGATGTACAAACAACAATTCCTCGTTTTCCTTCACGTAAATTTTGTTCAGTTTCTTCTCGAACTTCTTTTGAAAGAGAACCGTGATGTAATTCAATTGGCATGGTAGATTTTTCTTTTAGTATTGAGGCTAAAAACTCAGATTCACCTCTAGTATTAGTAAACAAGAGGATGGGGGAGTCTAAATCTAATTCAGATACATGCTCAACAATTTTTTCTGCTACATCAGAAATTGTTCCATCTACATATTTTATTTCAACATCATATTTTCTTACAGATGTATCTCTAATTATCTCACATTTTCTTTTAGTTCCTACAACAAATTTCCCTGCTTCTTCAAAATTTCCAACAGTGGCAGATAATCCTATTTTTGTAAGTGAGAATTTTGAATTAAATTCCAATCTTTCAATACTTAGAGAAAGTTGAGTACCTCTTTCACTAGATAATAGTTCATGTACTTCATCAACTACAATCCATTCTAAATCTGATAAAGCATCAAGATACTTGACTTGAGTTAAAAGAATAACCAAAGTTTCAGGAGTTGTAATTAAAATATCGGGAGGATTTTCAGTGATTCTTTTTCTATCTTTTTGTGTTGTATCACCATGTCTAATTTCAATAGATAATTCACTTTGATGAGCATATTTTGTAATTCTTCGAAAAACATCTCGATTTAATGCACGTAAAGGAGTAATGTAAAGAGCTTTAATTTTTCCTGGTTTTCTAGAATTTTTCAATAAGGAAAATATTGGTATTACAGAACATTCTGTTTTTCCAGAACCAGTAGGTGCAATTACTAGACAGTCTTTTTTTTGTAAAATTATTGGTGAAGCTTTTTTCTGAATTTCAGTTAGATTAGAAAAACCAAAATTTGTAAAGAGGGATTCAGGAATAGGATTCATCTGTTGTAGTGGATCATGATCTGTTATATACAATTACACTGATTTGATTTTCAAAATTTTATGCTATGAAGGTTAAATAATAATAATTTCTCGTTGAACTAAATTTTCAATTATATTCAAGAATTGTTCATCTGAAATTTTTTCTTCGTACCACCAACTCGCAGGAATTTGTACCCATGAAGGAATTTTCCATTGTGATTCAGAAACTACTTCACGTGCGGGTACAGACACAATTTGTTTCTCAAAAAGAAAATCTATGCCTTCAAGGAATTCTGAATCTGAAATTTGTTCAGTTGCCCACCAATCAGCATTTTGTTTTATCCATACAGGAATTGTTGGTAATTCTGGAGGTAATCCTTTATCAAAACCTGAAATTTTCAAAATACCTTGAGATTGAGGTTCAACTGTAAATGCGAGATGCCAAAATCCCATCTCATCTATACTTTGAATAAATTCTATAGGTTCATCATTGATAGTAACAGAAAATTTTTCATTTCCTGAAATTGGAGCAAATTCAAAATTTGCATATGTCTCTAAAGGATAACTGTTGTAGCCTCGCATAGTCATAGTAGTACCTTGTTCATCAAACTTTGCAGCTGAATACCATGCACCTGAATCATATCTAAAGTCAAAATCACCACCATTCTTTTTTGTAGTAACAGGAATTACAGTAGTATCAACTGGTGCAAAGCAGCTATAGTAAAAGACATCATCAGTTATTGCAGGATCAGGATACATTGTAAAATCTAGAATTTCTCCAGGTTCAATTTTTTCAATATATTCAATGTTTTGAGTAATATCTAAAACATTCTCATAACCATGAACAACTGCAAAAATTTTTGGAAAGTATACTGTTTCATTTCCAGTATTTTGGATTTTTCCAGAAATATGACCATCATCATGTTTGACTAGTGTTTTATCATAAATTATTTGGATTGGAACTTCATAGGAAATTGTTTTCTCATATGTTAATTCAGGATTAACTAGAATCGGAGTATTTGATTTTATTTCAGGGAATTTTATCTTAAATGGAATTTCTTTTTCGGCAGATAATGGAACATGTTCAATTGTTTTTGAAATTGTTTTTGAATTCTCAATTACTGAAACAGTAATTGTAGGAATTACTGCAAAATCATTTTCATTTTTTACATTTCCAACTACAGTATAGATTCCATTTGAATCAAAATATCCAAGATATTCATGTAGTGGAACAAATACATCAGCAAAAGCTAATTGAGGACCAAATAAAATAATAGAGAGAAACCCTAGTAAAATAAGAGTTTTGGGATGAAACACCCTAAAAAGAGTTGATGATGTCTTCGAATCCGGAAGTTGGCTTTTCAAGTAGGCTTGGTCTATAGTCTTCAATTAATTTATCTACAAGATCTCTGACTTTAATATGATATCTTTTTTTAAGTTGAACAAATTTTGATTCAACTAATCCATCATCAACAAGTTGTGATAGATATAATGAAACAGTTGATGTAGATTTATTTACTTCTTTGACTAGTTGAGAAAATTCTAAACCATCTTCTTTGATTAATGCAAGTAACAAATCACGTGGTGTTTGTTTTCTTAATGCTTTGATAACAATTGATTCATCTTCTGTGATTTGTGGGGGATAAAACCTAACTTGTCTTGGACCACGATTAGCTTTAATGATTCCATTTCTTTCTAATTTATCAAGATAATGACTTAAAACTCCATTTTTTAATCCAGATGAACGCATGATTTCACGGAATTGAATTCCTGGATTTTTTTCAATAATTTCTTGAATTTGTGAATCTCTATCAGTCATTTCTAAACACTCCTAATGCCAATAGTCCTAGTGTGACAAACGTCAATAAATGTCCTATCTCTGCAATGGACATTATATCAAAATCATATACAGTAGGCCAGGTGGCATCAACTAGCAACACAACTTCTGCTCCAATAAAATTTGCAAATGCAATTGCACTAAACAAAAGTCGTTTTGTTCGTAGTTTATGATAAGCAAATATTGCAAGAACTGTAATGAACACAGATAGAGAGATTCCTCCAACATGCAAAAAGATGTGAGCTAAATGATAACCATGTAACAGATGAGGGACAATAATTGGTATAGCAAGAATTGCAACTACCCCTGTAACTACAATAGAAAATAACGTAGACTTTTTTTCAACTATACTTTCAGGCCTAAACAATATAGTGTAATTTAATTAATTATTCATTTAAAGCGACTGGTTCAATTCTCGAATTGGTACAGATCAAACACGAATGATTCCCTTCTGAATCAAAAATTCCAATCCCTGTACAAATGTTTGATCGTCTATCTGGCCTGCAGCCCACCAGGCAGCATTGTTTCGAATCCATGATGGAATTTCTTGAGATTCTGAAGATTCTTGCTCAGTTGAAGGAATTACAATAATTTGATTTTTAATTAGATATTCAATTCCTCGAACAAATGTATCATCATCAATTTGTTCTTCAGACCACCATAATGCATTGTTTCGAATCCAATCAGGAATTGTAATTTCATTTTGAGATGTAACTCTATCAATAACAATTGGAATAGTTGTTCTTGCAAGATCATTATTGTCTAAATTATTAAAATTCAAATTAATAATTCCGGTAATATCTTGTGGAATAAAAAATTCTGCTACATTATGTTCTTCTCTTGAATCAGTGCTAATTCCACTTTGTTGATAAATTACTTTGTTATTTTGTGTAATTGAAAATTCATAGTTAGTTGAAGCAGGTTTGTTTTTTAAGAAAATATCAGTTACATCAAAGAGTATTTTTGCATCTGAATTGGATTTGAGATTATATGGTTCCCAAGATACAAGTATTCTGAATTGGCCATTTTCAGTAACTGAACTCAAATGTGGATAGTCTTTATCAGGAGTAATTACAAAATTCATTCCATTTCCATTTGAACCATTTTCAAGAACATTGAGTAATTCCTTTTGGTAAATAATAAAATGAACTACACGTCCATCAGCAAAAAAATCATCTATTGTGGCCACATCATCAGAAAGTTGAACTCCATTAACAAACACAGTAAATCCAGATACAAGTAAATCACCAAATGTTTTTGGAATAACTAGTTCTTCATGAACAACAGATGTTTGATTGATGTTTGTATAACTCCACTCAAAAGGCATAGAGTAGCTAATTTCTTTTGAATCAGAATCATATTGGAAGTTAGAAATTTCATCATAGTAAGTAACTACATGGATGTTTTGGTCTCCAAAATTTGGATCAACAAAATCATGTCTAGATGTCTGAGCAATAGAAATTCCTGCATTGAATACTAGTGGTTCTTCAAGTGTTTTGGAATATCCATCAGCAGTAAGTACACTAATATCAAATTTGTACAGTCCACCTTCGCTCAGTTTTGGACCCTTTACGTGAATCAATCTACTATCCAATCCGAGTAAGGAACCAAAGATATTACTCCCAGTTTCTTCTTCTAATACAACAGAATCAATATCTTTTGAAACAAAGTTGAATACTAGAAACCCATTATCTGCTTTGAATTCTTGTTCAAAAAGAAATTGATTTCCTTTCTCAGCTTTTATGAAAAATGTGACATCGCGTAAAGTGATTTTAGAATCAAAGTCAATCATTGAAATTGAAATTTGTTGATCGTCATTTGCTTCAGGATCACTTTGTGATGAAGAAACTTCTATGGTTACTTGCTTTCCATCAAGTTCTACAGGAGGAAATGTTTCACTTCCTACACCATGACCAAACACATCATCAAAAGCAAATACAAACAACAATGGTAGTAATAGGAATAGAAATAGATTTTTCAAATTATGTCCACTTTTTTGGATCTTTTTTTCGTATTTCTTTTCCATCAATTGTAACTGAGTCTTTTTCTTCAAAGATAGTATGCCATTTACCATTACTTGGGAAAATTTTGTTCATCTCTTCAACTTTATCACTAGTTGGAGCTTTGTTCATCAAAGCGCCCCATCTCATGTTAGGAACTTTTGGCATGATATCATTGATGTCTTTCATTACACTATCACTTTACTAAATTTATTTAAAAACCTATGATTGAACTTTCATGATTCCTTCTTTGATCAAGAATTGAATTCCTTGAATGAAAGAGTCATCATCTATTTGTCCAGCTGCCCACCACTCTGCATTGTTTTTAATCCATGCAGGAATTTCATTAGAATCAGTTCCTTGTCCTTGTGATGTTGGCGGAATCTTTAGAATGCCTTCTTTAACCAAAAATTGAATTCCTTGGACAAATGAACTATCATCTATTTGTCCAGCTGCCCACCACTCTGCATTGTTTTTAATCCATGCAGGAATTGCTGCAGGTGGTTGTGTTTCTGGTCCAGGTGTAGTCTTTCCTAAGCTAGGTCCAGGTTCAATAATTCCTGAACCAATTCCTGCATAAGTCTCATCATAAGATAATCCAGTACCTAATGCTCTAACATCAATTCTATAGATTCCTTGAGATGGGACATAGATTTTCTTTACATCTATTCCTTCAGTGGCTATGATTCCTGGCATTTTTGGATCATCTCCGACGAATGTTTCTACGACCTCATCATTTTCATCAATAAATGATACAACATATCTCATGTCTCGAATAAGTTCTCTATTTTCATCAAAGAAAGTAATCTCAAAAGGAATTTCATCTCCTGCACCATAACTTCCATCCCATGAGATGTTAACAGTTGTTGGAACAGGCTCATAGTTTGTTGTATCTACAAGATAAAATTCAGTTGATTGTTTTTCTACTGCACTAAGTGGAACTAATTTCAAATCCATCTTTGGATTATCATAGTTTGATGCACCTAATGTTTCATTAATTCTCTGTAATTCTTGGTTAGTAATTAGGAAATGAACAATGTTGGTGTCATCATATGAATATGGATCATTTAGTAATGCCCTTTGATCAACCTCTATACCATTAACATATCCTTTGAATTGTTTACCTTCTGCATATGGAGCAAATGTCTTTGGAACTCTAACTTCTTCATGTACTACTTGAACTAAATCAACATACTCTGGAGTCCAATCAAACGGCATATCAAACGAAATTGAGTTATCTGATTGATCAAATTTGAAATTATCAACATGATCATAGTATGTTTTAACGACAACTGGAATGTCTGCATTTGCAGTTTGTATCATAAAGTTTTGATCTTGTGCAATGCTAACAAAAGTTTCATAGCTTAACAAATTTGCCAATACTGATTTTGGACTAGTAGCAGCCTCAATATCAACACGAATTTGATACAATCCACCTTGTATAAAGATAGGACCTGTAATTCCAGGTCTTGCACACATATCTAAATTATCATCATTACATTCTGTACCATAAACAAATAGAGCGCCAGGTGCACTAACATGTTCTGAACCATGGTAAACAGTACATTGATGCAGCTTTTCTTCATCACAATCAGGTTCTGGTGTTAGTTTAACATCTAATCTTCCATCCAAATCATAAAACAAGTTTCTAGCTAAAAGTTCATCACCTTGCCAAACTTCTACTCTGTATGTTACTTTGTCAAGATTAGTATCAGTTAGAGTATCAAAGAAACGAATTTGCATGTTTGCATCATCAATTTCACCTATAGTAATATCAGATGGATTAAGTTGTGTACTAACAGTCACCTCCATATCACCAAAGGAGATAGGAGGAGCTTGATCTCCACCCAGACCATGTCCAAATACATCAGGGACTAATGCAGGTATTGTGAAAATTCCGATAATTGTAATGAATAATGCAAACTTGTTATACAATGTTGAAATTATGTTAATTCCATATTTAAAGCTGGTACAGCATTTCTATGCGTGAATTTTTTTGGAAAAAAGCAGAGTACGATTTTTATTTATCAATTTTTAAAATATAGTATGAAATTTCTGTTTGCATTATTTCTTATTCCACTTTTAATGGTTCCAGCATTTGCCGAAACTCAAACATTACCCACAAACAAGAATACTTTGGATGTTAAATTAACATACGATGCTATTGAACCAGGTGTTCAAACAAAGATCAACATAGATTTTATCAATCCACAAACTCAAAAAGTTCAAGAGCACATTGACTATACAGTAGCTGTTTCAAAAGATGGTGAGACTGTATTTGGTCCAATTCCACTTACACATACTTCTCTTGGCTCTGTGAAAATTCCAATAGAGTTTAACCTTGGTGAAGGGATTTATTCAATGGACTTTGAGGTTGAAGGAATCTTGTTCCAACCAATTCCAAGAGAGACTGTATCTTTTGATATTCAAGTAGGAGAAGCAAATGCACAACCAATCACACCATCAGAAAATGAAAAACCAGATGGAGAAAATGGGGGTTGCCTTATTGCTACTGCAACATTTGGATCAGAGCTTGCACCGCAAGTACAACAACTAAGAGAGCTTAGAGACAACACAGTTCTAAAAACAAGTTCAGGAACTGCATTTATGACAACTTTTAATCAATTCTATTATTCATTCTCACCTGCTGTTGCAGACTTTGAAAGAGAACAGCCATTATTCAAAGAAGTTATGAAAGTAACACTGACTCCAATGTTATCATCATTGTCATTACTAAATCATGCAGAAATTGATTCTGAAGAAGAGATGTTAGGATATGGTATCTCCATAGTACTACTAAATATCGGAATGTATGCAGGAATTCCTGTATTTGGAATTCTAAAGTTGTACCAATTTAGAAAAAACTAGATTCACTTATTGGAAATTCCAGTGAGGTTTTTATGTATCCTACCAAGTAATCTGTTTAATGAAGACTATAGCAATTTGCTCTTTCTTCGTACTATTTGCTATGGTAGCTGGATTAGTTGCAACAACACCAGCTGCATATGCAGATCATTCAGAAGTCACAATCTTACCAGCAGATGGTTCTGGTGTACCAGGTTGTGAAGAAACCGCAGATGGATGTTACATTCCAACTACTGCAACAGTTGATGTTGGTGGAGTTGTGATAATGTCAAACACTGACACTGTAGCACACACATACACTTCAGGAACTCCTGAGAGTGGACCAGATGGTATCTTTGATACCAGCTTGCTAATTGCAGGAGGTTCATTTGAGTGGAGTCCAGATACTGTAGGTGAATATCCTTACTTCTGTATAGTTCATCCTTGGATGATGGGAACTATCATAGTACAAGAAGTCGGAGCAGCCGAAAAAGCTGATGATCATGGTGACGACCATGGTGATGAAATGATGATGCTATCAGGTGATGAAATGATGATGCTATCAGGTGATGCAACAGGTATGTTATCAGATGGTACAATGGTTTCAATTTGGGCTTCAGCACCAACTGCAGGTGAAGCAATGGAAATCTCTATTGAATTCGCAGATGCAGAACATGTGAATCATGACATTAGTGTTACACAAAACGGTGAAGAAGTACTAAACGATGAAGGCGCACATCATCATGAAGGCACAGGTATGCACACAACAGCACCACTAAGTTCTTCTGACCCAGTAGACATTACTATTACCTTCCAAGGTTATGGTGTAAGTGATCCTAAAACAGGACCAATTGGTGAAGAAGTAGTATTCACAAACGTTGTCCCAGAATTTGGAACAATTGCAATGATGATACTAACTGTTGCAATCATAAGCATCGTAGCAGTTACTGCAAAATCTAGAGTTATTCCAAGATTTTAGGAATCCTCTTTTTCTATTTTCTTTTTACTAAAGCAATTATCGCTAAGATTATAGCTGCGCCAGCAATTGATAATCCAAATATTGCAAAGTCGTAAGCTGCACCACCATCTGATGTTACTTCAGTCTCACCAGACTTTAGTTTAGAAACATCTTGTTGTAGTGAGGAGATTGCATTTTTTAGAGCAGCAACATCTGCAGCGCCCTCACTACTAGAAGGAGGGAAATCTAATACTGCAGTAGGCTCTACATCTTCAACTGGGATTTTAATATCAACTGGAGTTCCACGGATTTCTCCTTTTAGTTCTACTTGATAAGTTCCAGTTTTAGTTGGAATTATTGGTGAAAAATAGTATCCAGGTCTAGGATCAGAATTAATATCAATTTTCTTTGTAGCTCCACCAAACATTACAGTTACATCAACGCCTTTGAAGGCACTTGTAATTCCTGTAAATGTACCTTCTTTCTCTCCACGCTCAATTACTTTTAGAACAATATCATTTCTAATTCCTACAACTGGAGGTTCAATTCCCCATCCTGCTTCAATTTCATATTGCTCAACATGAACAGTGGTATGAGCAAATGATGGTGCAATCATTCCAATAGAGAATAATAAACCAATAATACCGAAAACTGCGATTTTCACTGCTATCATTTTATAATTACACGTTATTATCTTTACGTGAATTGGTACAAAATTCGAATTCGTGAAAACTGTTTAAATTATCAATGTTGCCCTGAAGAGTAAATGCAAAAGTTTCTAATTGTTTTGTTGATGATATCATTTATTTCAATTCCATTTGCATCAGCCCACCCATATACTGAAGAAACAATCCCAAGTCTAGGATCAAATGCGCCAGTAGGCACATCAGAAGTAATTGTATATTTTTCAGAAGCAATTGACATTAACTTTAGTGAACTCAAAGTATTTGATACAAATGGAAATCAAATAGACAACAAAGATACAGCTTACTATGAAGGAGAGTTATCCCTCATTGTTACAATACCACCATTAGAAGATGGAGTTTACACTGTATCAACTAAAGTTCTCTCTAAAGGCGACGGACATCTTGTTCCTGGGGCATTTTTGTTTGCAGTTGGCGATGTTGTAATTGATCCTTCACTACTTGGCATAGAACAACCATCTGAACTCATATTTTTTCCTGAAGCTGGTGCAAGATTTCCAGGATTAGTAGGTCAAACGATTGTTTTAGGTGCAGTTATTGCATCTCTTATAATTTGGGGTACACAAAATAAACAATCCATAAAAGAAGAGTTAGAAAAGATTCAATCCATTCATCATGGAAAATTCATGTCCGTTACAGGAATTGGACTTGTCTTGATTTTCATTTCAGATATTTTGATGATTGCAGTTCAAACAATCAGATTAGAAGCATCACCAATTGATGCAATACAAACGGATTTTGGTAATATTTGGTTAATCAGAATGATAGTAACAATAATTCTATTAGGAATTTGGTTTGGAATAGATAAGAAGAAAGCATTATCAAAGAAAAGCCAAATCGCAATGTTGGCAGTATCACTTGTATTAATCTCTACAACAAGCCTAATTGGACATGGTGCAGCTAGTGGACAAACAGCTCCGTTAGTATTAGATTACATACATAATTTGGTTGCAGCAACATGGATTGGAGGAATTTTCTATTTTGTTTTTACACTACTTCCAACATTTTCACAACTAAAAGAATCAAACAGAGAAAAGATGAGTCTAGTACTCATTCCAAGATTCTCTATTGCATTTATCATTGCAGTTGGAATTGTCATCATCACAGGACCGACATTGATGTGGTTCTTAGAAAGTGATGTAGGAATGATTACTGAATCAGTTTATGGTCAATTAATCATACTCAAGATAGCAATTGCTGCAGTTATGGTAGGATTAGGAGGATTTTTCCAATTCAAAGTACAAAAAAATGCTGAAAAGAATTTTTCATCAGGAAAAATTTCTGTACATAAAAAACTAAAAAGAACACTCAAAGTTGATGCAGCATTAGGAATCATACTTTTAGGAGTTGTTGCATTGCTTGCTAATGGAACATTACCTGCAGGAGAAATCCAAAAAGTTGACGCACAAGAGATTATCTATGGCTTCAAAACTATAGAATTTACAGAGAACACAAAATTTGATATTGATATTTCACCATTTTCTAGTGGCTCAAATACAATTCTAGTCAAGGTCAGTGACTTTGAAGGAAACCCACTCTATGATTCAGACCAGCTTAAAGTCAAAGTATCAAATCCATCAAAGAATATTTCACCAATTGAAGTTCCAATGGAGATAATCAAACAAGATGAAAACAGACCAATAGAATTCCAAGGAGAAATTACATTTGGATTCTCTGGAGAATGGTTAGTAGAGATTGAATCTCAAAGAACTGAAAATGCAAATGAATCAATCATGTTGAATTTGTTAGTAAAGCCTAGACTAGCCAACATACAAACACAAATTATTGAATACGGCTTGCCTGAAGAAGCAAAGCCATTATTTGCAGTGTATGATGAAAAAGATTCTTTGTGGATAAGTGATGCAGCTGCTCCTAGAATATGGGAATTTTCACTTGAAACAAATGAATTTACTTCATATTCATTTGATGGATTGACAACAACTTTTCTAACTCTAGATAGCAAAGGTAATGTTTGGTTTACAGATACACCAAGAAACCAAATTGGATTTATTGATACCAAAACCAAAGAAATTTCAACTAAAACTCTTCCAAAGTTAGATCCAGTAATTTCAGAAAATACACCATTGTTTGTTAAAGCAGACTTTGATGATAACATATGGGTTACAATTGTCAATAAAGATAGAATTCTGAAATATCTCCCAGAACAAGATGCTTTTGAAGAAATTGTTTTACCGGACAAGCAATCTTTACCATTTGCATTAACTGTAGATGAAGATGGAAACATTTGGTATTCCACAACAGGTGCAGGTAAAATTGGATTCATTGATCCTAAAAGTAATCAACTAACACAAATTTCAACAGATACAGTTTTGCAGGCACCAGAAGCCTTGATTTTTGATGAGGAAGGAAATCTATGGATTGCAGAGCACACAGGCTTGGCTATTACCAAATTCAATCCAGTTTTAGAGACTTTTAGCAAGGTATCTGTGCCTGATGAAGAAGCTCTTCCATTTGGAATGACATTTGATAGATATGGAAATGTATGGTTTGCACAACATACTGTAGATAGTTTAGGTGTATATGATCCTGACAACAATGACTTGATAGAAATTCCAATCCCAACTGAGACATCATTCATTCAATTTATGACATCAGATGGAAATGACAATGTTTGGTTTGTAGAACAACAAGCAAGTAAAATTGGAACTGTAAAGATGACAGAGATGCCAGTAAGTATTACACAAATTCAAGAATCAAACAATGTAGAAATAAAATATACTGAACTTGCATCTCCATTAATTGCATTAGGAATTATTGCAACATCATTATTTTATGTAAAAAGTATTCAAGACAAAAGAAGATTAAATTCTCTGATTAATTCTTAGATTATCTACTAAATTTTAAAATTAATCCCAAATGTATTGAGTATCTATTCTCATCTTTTCAGATATAGGTCGTTTTCCATTTCGAAACAAATCTGTTGCCTCTTGTTTTGTTATGACTCTCTTATTTACTAATAAATCCAACAAGGCAATCATACGATTATCTTCTTCTTTGGGATAAGGCATTATGCAGCTGCTGTCCTTTTTGTTAATGCTTTTTCTGGCTCTATGTGTATCTCTTGTCCTTTATCTCCAGATCTAAAAGAAATTCGTGCTCCTTTTTCAAAATGATATGTTTCAAGATGTGTATGGCATGCAAATACAAACACTTGAGCTTCAGGTTTTATTGCAAGCCACGTTAGGCGATTATTTATCACGCCCAAAATTTTCCAGTCTTCAGGATTTAGAATATGTGTAATCAAAACCAAATCCTCAAAATTTCAAAGTGTTTTGAAGGGTTTCAGTTTGATTTTTCATGATTACAAACTTAGATTGTTGTTAATAAAGTGTAAATTCTTAATAACACTTTATATTCTAAAAATTAGAATGTTAATAGAGATTATTAACAAACATAGTTTTAATTTTGTAATTTTATTATGAAAGTTTAGCTGTTATGTGTAATTTCAGGTTTTTTCTTGATATCTATTTTTTTTATTAGTCCTGCAGATTTTGCCAAAAGTATTCCTATTAGAATTGTAACTGCAACTATAACAATCATTCCTGATGGTGCAATATTGTAATAATATGACAAAAGTATTCCGCTTACCACAGATGCAACTGAAATCGACATGGATATTGCCACTGTTTGTTTGAATCCTTTACCAAACATCATAGCACTAATGTTTGGAATGACTACTAATGCAGATATCAACAAAATTCCAACCAATCGCATTGATGTAACTACTGTTACAGATGCTATAATTACAAAAGCATAATTTAACAATGTGACTGGTAAACCTGAAATTTTTGCTTGCTCTTCATTAAATGTAATTTGTAAGAACTGTTTTTGTAAGACAAATAATGTAGCAATTATTCCTGCACTAATTGTCAAAATCATTATGGTGTCTTCATTGCTTATCAACAAAATACTTCCAAACAAAAAGCTGAACAAATCTACTGAAAAACCTCCCGATGAGCTTACCAAGATAACTCCTACAGATAATCCCGTAACCAGAACTACAGCTACTGCTGCATCTCCTGAAATCTTTGTACTCTGTCGAAGTTTTTGTAGTCCTATTGCTCCAAATATCGATATAATATATGCAGTCCAAAGTGGAAATATTCCCAAAAATAATCCTACTGAAACTCCTCCAAATGCAACATGTGCAATACCATCACCAAACAAGGAATAACGTCTTAGTACAAGAAAAGTACCCATAAAAGAGCAAATTAAAGCAACAGCAATTCCGGAAATTAGTGCTTTTTGAACAAATGCATATGATAAAGCCTCAAGAACCATTTGAATCTAATCCATTAATGATGGTCATGATGATGCATATGTATTTGCATGGATGATTCTGTATATGTTTTTAGAAGATCTTTGTTTGAGAAAAATTCTTCTTTTTCCCCATGGAAAAATAGTTTTTTATTCATACATGCTACTCTAGTTGCGTATTTTGATATTGCATCTAGATCATGCGATGACCAAACAATTGTAATTTGATTTTCTTGATTAATTTTTTTTATCAAGTCATAGAATTTAGTTTGAGATTCAACATCTACACTTGTTACGGGTTCATCTAGAATTAATAATAAAGGATCTTTTACAAGAGATTTTGCAATAAAGACACGTTGCAATTCACCTCCTGAAAGCTCTCCAATTCTTCTGTTTTTTAGAGATTCCAATCCAACAGTATTAAGAGCAGTTAGAACCTTGTCTTTGTTTTTTCCAAGATCACTGTAAATCCTATTCCAACAACAACCACATTGTTGTACAATCTTTGCACCTTTGACAAGTTTTTTGTTAGATATTATTCCCATAGATATAACATCATAGACAGTTGCAGGAAAATTTGGCTCAAAAGCTACATTTTGTGGAACATATCCAATCAAAGGTAATAATGAACGATAGTTTGAATTTTCTAATCCAAATAGTTTGATCTTTCCAGAATATTTCTGTAATCTTAAAATTGCTCTAAACAATGTTGTTTTACCGGCTCCATTTGGTCCAACAATACCAAGTAAATCTCCTTCTTGTACATCGAAATTAATTTTATCAACTGCT
>JAEFCZ010000079.1 GCA_016125975.1 Candidatus Nitrosopumilus sp. | reverse complement strand
TTGATTCTACTAGAATCATATCCTAAAACAACATGTATTATTCCTGCAATTGCAGTTGTTGCTGCTGCTGCATAAAATAGAACGTCTAGTTTATTCATTTTAAGTCAGAAAAATTGCTTATGCGTTTTTTTCACTGTAAGATTTTTTGTCACCGCATGAACCCTTTTCTTTGACAATTGGTTCAGTTAGTTGTTCTCCTGTTCCTGCATCAAGAATATATTTTATCTTTGTATTATCGTCTGTATAGTCAACTAGTTTCCACACAAGGAAATACTGACCTGAATCATTTACAGCCTTTTTGAGTTTAGCTTTGTCTACATCATATCCTTCTCTTGCTTGCTCTTCTGAAATTGCAAGATCCCTAACATCATCAATGTTAGTATCCTCGGAAATTTCTATTGTTCCTTCTGCATCACCAATTGGTACAACCCATCTTTTGTAGGATTTGCCATCAGAGTCTGCAAAGGCAGGAGCAACAGTTCCAAACACCATGACAACTGCTAGAAAAGATAACAGAATAGTTGGAAAGAGTGCTTTGCTCATGTAGTACCATAGTCAAAATCAGATATAAATAATTGCAATAGTTTCTATGTAAAACAACGTGTCTATACAGTTTTTTTTGATGAAAATGTCTGAAATGAAAAGTTTATTGTTCTGTTAAAGAATTCTTTAAACCAAATAATGAATTTAGTAAAGAGTATGAAAACAAGAGTAGTTACCATAATTATTCTTAGTCTGATTTTAGGACTGTCACAAATTACACTAGCAGAAGCAATCGCATACCATCCTCCTCCTCTAAAACAAATTCATCAAGGAACAGATCCTGGAAATGTTACTTGTACTGAGGGTTTGGAATTGGTACTGAAATTCTCAAATGGAAATCCAGCTTGTCTAAAGCCAGATTCTGTATCAAAATTAATTGAACGTGGATGGGCAATCCATATTTTACCAGACTATACAACTGAAAATAATAATTCAGAAATTTTCACACTTGGAGAACATTCAGTAGAGGCAATGGAGGTAAATTATTTTCAAAACTCTAATGGATATTTGGCAAAGCCTGCTGCAGATGGAGAATTTCCTGCAGTCATTATGATTCACGAATGGTGGGGATTAAATGAAAATATTCATGACATGGCAGAAAAACTAGCTTCTCATGGATACATTGTGTTTGCAGTTGACTTGTATGATGGACAAGTGGCCACAACTTCAGATGAAGCACGTGAGCTAAGAAGTTCATTTGAGGAACAGTATTGGATTGAAAACATGAATGTTGCAACAAAATATCTTCAAGAACAGTATTCACCTGAAAAGATTGGCTCAATTGGGTGGTGTTTTGGAGGACAGCAGTCACTTAATCTTGCACTAAACAACGAGGACATGGATGCCACTGCAATCTATTATGGAAGACTAGTTACAGAACCTGAAACATTGTCATCAATTGATTGGCCAATACTTGGAATCTTTGCAGAGCTTGACCAAGGTATTCCTCCTGAACAAGTAAATGAGTTTGAATCTGCATTAAATGAAGTTGGCATTACTAATGACATTCACATCTATCCAGGAGTAGATCATGCGTTTGCAAACCCATCAGGTGAGAGATATGCTCCTGAAGCTACAATGGATGCATGGCAAAAGACAATAGAGTTTTTTGAAGAGAATCTAAAATAATATGTTAAAAATTGGGTTTGAATCCGTAAAGATTTGAACCATTCTTGGGGAGGTACCTTCAAAATTACTTTGTCATAGATTCAATATTGTGATTATGTCTAGGAGTCCCATCTACCTTTTAACAATCCTTTTTTGATATGCAATAACTTTTGGACATAAAGGATATTCTAAGATGTAATTTTCTGGGTAGAATGAATTTTTTTGTAGATAACAAATCTCTTAAAAAAATACCTTTAATGGGATTTTAAAGGTAAACTTGGATGTATATTTTAAAAAATAAAAAAGAATGAATAGAGATTTTACTCTACTGTGATCGAACCTATCATCCATGGATGTAATTGGCACCAGTAATCATATTCGCCTGGGATTTCAAAAGTATGTGCAAATTCTGCACCCCCCGACATAAAGTCACTGTCAAATCCATTTCCACCAGGATAATCAAGACCTATCGAATCGCTATCAGGCCATCCTGCAGTTACAGTGTGAGGAATTGATCCATCTGAATTAATCCATGTCACAGTTGTTCCTGCATGAACTGTTAGATGCGTTGGCGTGAAACACATATCATTTGTTTCACATCCTGGAACTCCTGCACCTACTGGCATATCTACAGTATTTGGAGGCAATTCTTTCATCATTACTTCACCATCTACCAATTGTAATGCTGCCATCGCAGCTTCTTCTTCTTCAATCACTTCATGAATTTCATGTAGTACGTGACTTGCAGAATCATTACCTGATTCGTAGATGTTTAGTTGGATGCTAATATCTTCTACAAGATTAGATGTAATGTAGAGATCAACAAAACTCCCATGTGCTTCAATGACACCATTGATGGCTTCATCAGCTGAGATTTTATCCAACTCAAATTTGTGAAGATGTTCGTCAACTGCACCAATTAGTTCTGGATTCACATTTTGTGGTTCTGCAGTAAGATGAATTGCTTCAACTGCATCAGCTCCTGATAGTTTA
>JAEFCZ010000052.1 GCA_016125975.1 Candidatus Nitrosopumilus sp. | reverse complement strand
TGTAGAACTGACTAGTGGTGTTAAACTAGACGTATGATACCTCACGATCAAAAAACTCTGACAGAGTGTTGAAGTAATAGTTTGACACCCTCTTTAAATTAAAAATCCAGTAAAAATTTGGACAATATTTTCTGACTAATCTTTGGTTTTTATTACCACTTTTAAAATTTGAGCTATTGTCTGAAGATAAATCTCCCAAACTAACAAAACGAGAAATTATGATCAAAGGAAGTATTATGGCTGTAATTACTACTGTTCCATCTCTTATTACATTTGTACTAGTCTGGTTCTTTCTTGATGATGTAATGATAGGTGCAATTGCTGGTGGAATAGTTCACTTTATTGCAATGGGGTTTTCGCTAAAAATTGCCAGAAAACTATTGGTAACGAAATGATACAGATCATGTTTTATTGTAATGATTTGATTGAAAAATAATGGATTCTAAAATTCAAGATGAACTAGTATCTGAAATTCATTTGAATAGTATCCAAGCCAAAGTGTACTTGTTAGTTACTTGTTATGGAAAGATGACTCCAAAAACAATCTCAGAAAAACTAAAGATCTCTCAAAGTGATGCAGAAACTGCAGCAAAAGATCTAATGAATTTTGGTGCCTTCATAGATATTTCTGAAACTGAATTCGAGGCAATGCATCCTAGATTTACTGTAGTTAACATGTACAGACGAATGTGTGAGCGAGAAAATATTGAATTTAAGCGAAACAAAGTTGTTGATAGTATAGGTGTGATTTTAGAAAAGCCATATGATGATGCAAGAACTAAATAACACTTCGATTTTTGAATGGCATTGACCATTGATACTGAAACATGTAAGCATCAGCCTGTCTATTTTGGTGTGGTTAACATCAACATAGATGAGAGAACAATTGGTTCAGTTGATGTATGGCGATGTGGTGTTTGTAAAAAAAGATTTTGTGAAGAAAAACAACTTGGAATTGAAGAGTTGGCTGATCTTGTAGGTATGCCAAAAATCGATCCTGATGCAAAATGGGGAGTTACAGTTTGTAAACTACAACAGGGAAAATACAAGTGGAAACTAGTAAAATTAAAAGAAAATGGCGAAATCAAGCACGAATGCCTTGATGAAAAAATCATACCCCTACCCGTAAAAGATTACAAAGTCGAAGATGAAAAACACTGGAGTTTCCTAATTGATGATAATGTCAACAAGGCAGTGGAAATTTAATTTTTAAAATGGAACTCAAAGTTCACATTAATGATATTCATGGTAGTCAAATGGCTGCAAAGATTAATGGTAAATTTACCATAGATAATAATGACTTTCGTTTTACTGCAATAGCCTTTGGAAGAATAGGGGGACAAAACGTTGGGGCAAAAATCTCAAAGACCACTGAAAAAGAATTAGAAAAACTCGGGTATGATGTTGACGAAGTAATTATGTTACTTCAAAGAAATCTGCTTCAAGGTGATTTGTCTCTTCCTGAAGGACTCAAAAAAGAGTCATTTGTTGATGACTAAAACTCTGCTTCTTCTAGAGCTTTTGCACAAGTGCAACTTCGTGTCTTAGGAATCTTTTCAATTAATTCTGTTAAAATTTTCTTTGTCCCTTCGACATTTTTTGAAAGTGTCTCTAATACTTCTTTTGCAGTAACTGGTTTTTCTGCCCAAACATCATAGTCCGTAACTGTTGAAATTGATGCATAACAAATTTGCGCTTCTCTTGCTAATTGGCATTCTGGAACTAGAGTCATTCCAATAATATCTGCACCTGTAGTTCTATAGAACTTTGATTCTGCCTTTGTAGAAAATCTTGGACCTTCAATGCATACGTATGTGCAGTCTTTGTGAATCTTGATTTTTTGATTGTTAGTAACTTCAGTAATTGATGATTGTAATTCTGGACAAAATGGATCTGCTACTGAAATATGAATAGCCTTTCCATTTTCAGAAAATGAACCGTCTCTTGATTTTGTAAAATCTAGAAATTGTGACGGTAGTACAAAATGCCCTGGTGCTAGTTCTTCTTTTAGGCTTCCAACTGCAGAAGGTGCGATAATCCTTGTAACTCCAAGTTCTTTGAATGCCCAGATATTTGCTTTGAAATTAATCATATGTGGTGGAATGGCATGTTTTTTTCCGTGTCTTGGAAGAAAAGCAATTTTCCTTCCATTGAAGGTTCCAACTGTTATTGTATCTGATGGTTTTCCATATGGTGTATCAATATCTACTTCTTGTGCATCTTCAAGTAATCCTGAATCATAAACCCCTGTACCTCCAAAAATTCCAATCTCTACATCTTTTTCCATTAATACTTCACCAATGATTTACAGTCGTATTTGCTTATTCCTTTCATTCCATTAAGATCTGTTAATTCTATAATGAATGCAAAACCAACAATTTTTCCTCCTACTTTTTCAATTAATTTTGCAGATGCCTTTGCGGTTCCACCTGTGGCAAGTAAGTCATCACAAATGAGAATTCTTTGACCTTCTTTGATGATATCTTTTTGAATTTCTATTGTGCCTTTTCCATATTCGATTGTGTATGAAATTTTTGTAGTTTTTCCAGGTAATTTTCCTGCTTTTCTAATCATTATCATGCCTTTGTTGTATCTTGTGGATAAAATACATGCAAGAATGAATCCTCGTGATTCAATTCCTGCAAACAAATCAATATTTTTAGGATGAAAATACTTTGAAAATTCATCTGCAATTGATTCCATTGCTGATGAGTCTTTTAATAATGGGCTAAAATCTCTAAACAAAATCCCTTTCTTAGGAAAATTTGGATATTCTGCTATTCTGTCTTTTAGATTCATACTGCTGTTAAATTTAGGTGAAATAAAATTGTTTGAGATTAATCTATCTCAAAAGTAGTTTCACCTGAATTAAATGCATCTTCTACTTTGATTGTATATGTACCTGGGGCTGTATCTTTTGGAATTATCCATAGTTGATTGATTTCGCCAGCTGATGATGCTACGAATTCTAATGAATCAATAATTTCTCCATTTGAATTAATTATGTCGATGTTTACGGTTTGATCAACTCCTACTATCTTAAATTGTATTGATTCTCCCAAATGCTGTAAATCAATTCCTTCTTCAACAGTAATCTGCATTCCTTCAATAGCAGTTGATACCACTTCAATCTCTGCTATGTCAAAGTTTGCACCGCTTTTTACATTAATTGACCACATTCCACTTATTCCATCAGCTGGAATTCTAAGGGAACTTTCAGAAATTTTTCCATTTTTGTCTGAAAAAGTTTCTTTTTCTTTAATTATATTTCCATCAGGATCTATTAGTGTTATTGAAAGTAAAGTGTTCTTTGCAGTATCTCCTAAAACCAAAATTGAATCACCAGGTGTGTACCTCTCTTTTGTAGTATCAATGTGAATATCTCCTGAACCTGTTTGTAACCCGACTGTGAAAACTTCACTAGTCTGTGCAGTTCCTTTACGTGCTACTGCAGAATATATTCCAGATCCATATCCTTCTAAGTCGAGTTCATACTCAGCTGTTCCATCAGGTGCTAAATGAATAGAAATTGGATTTTCTTTAGGTTTGTCTGATGGGTCAATTATCAACAAACTAATGATTTCAGATGATTCCCCTGTAAGAGATATTACTGCGATATCGTATGTGTTATAATTTAATTTATCAAATTGTAACTTTACAGGAATTGAAGGTAACTGACCCAACCCTGCAAAAATAAATTCTATGTCTTTTTCTTGAGTGGCAATTAAAGTGTATGTTCCTTTTGGAGATGATTGTTTTGTAGGGAATTCAAATTCCACGGTTCCTGATTCTTTTACTTCAAAAACATCTGAAAACAATTCTTTACCTAATGGATCCTCTAAGATAATTTCAATTGGAATGTTGGGTAATGCTGTACCATTAAATTTCATCACTTCTCCGGGTTCATATTTCAAATTATTTGGTGTAATGATTATTTTTTTATCAGTTTCCACTGTCCATGATTTAAGAATACTTTGTCTTCCATCAGTAATGGTAGCACTATATTCACCAAATGGCGTATCTGATGGCACTATTATTGATTCATCCAATTCCCAATTTCCTTTAGCATCTACTTCAGCTGTTCTTGAGTTAATTATTTCTCCATCAGGATTTGTAATTTCTGCAGTAATCGCACTGTTAGGATATCCTGTTCCTGAAATTTCTAATGTGTCTCCCCTGTGGATTATACTTGGGATTCCACTGATTGTTAGTTTGATGTTTTCTGTATCTGCAATCCTGTTTTCAACATCTCCTATTCTGAGACTGATCTTTTTTTCTTCTCCTTTACCATCTTTAATTTTAAAATCTACTCTATCTGCATTCTGATTTTGAGGAATTTTCATTGTTGTCATAAAATAACCATTTTCATCAGTCGTAAAACTTCCAATTTTTGAATTATCTATGTAGAAATCAAATTCTTGTAATGCTCCAAAATTATCGCCTGTTACCCTTATAGTTGAACCGACATTTGGATTTCCTGGAATTATTCTAAATATTGATTCTGAAGTGATACCTGAATCTTTATTTTCAGAAGTTTGTGTTGAATCTCCTTTTTTGGGAATAACTTCAGGTAATTTATCTGGAAGAACTTTTCCCAATCCTTTTTGCTCATCATTGCTATCAAGTGCTTTCCAATTAATTCCAGTATTTGTTTTGTCTGTTTTTATTCCAAACTTTACAGATTCTCCTGGCTTGATTGACTCTGATGATGAAAAAATTATGATTCCTTGTGGTGTTTTTTCACCAATCCATCTTTTTTCTGTTTTAAAAGATTTAAAGATAAAATCACTTCCAGGCCAAATTCTAAATGTATTGACTTCTTCATCTAAATCATTTGTAAATTCAATTATTGTTGTTTCTTCTAAAGCAATACTACTGACATTAATTTTTTCTGCATGTACTGTTGATGGAATTATCATTAGCGCTATAGATGATATTAATACAATTGAAAGGAAAATTCCTCTCAACGAGGATTTATTCATGTAATTCAAATTTTTCATCTCTCACTTAAACCTTAAAGTTTTTTCCTATTTTTAAATTCAGTATTTTTCATGAGGAAACTTCTTAAGCTTTAGCCTTTTGAAATTTATCTAAATCTGACTTTGTACTGACGTTTTGATATTGTCTGATTCGCTCTGCAATTAATCTATATAATGATCTAAACTGGTCTTTTGTTTTATCTGATAGAAAACCTGTCTCTTCTAAAGCAATTTTCTCACAAATGTATCTTGTAATTTCTTCATTGTTGAATTTTTCCCAATCATCATCATTATGTTCTTGCCAAATTTTCCTTAATTTTTCTAAAATTCCCTTACCTTCTTTTGATATCACATCATCTGGTGTAAGATTTGAGAATCCTTCTTCTCTTAATTTAATCTCATATGTTTGATTTACTGGATACAAATAATCTTCTGGAACAATATAATCTTCAATTGATTCAAGCTTTTTACCTTCTAATTCAAAGAAAATAGTTTGAATCGGGGAAAATTCATTTGAAACTAGTTGGGCAGAAATCTGTTTAGATTCCTCAGTATTATCTAATAGAACAAATGTTCTATACCCGTGATTTCTGTAAAAAATTGCCAAAGGTAAAACTGAATTTTTGTTATATGCTGCAACCACATTAAGTGGATTCATTGAGATATTCGGATCTTGTAAAAATTTATCAAATGAGTTGAGATACATGGAATCTGACATTGTCTCTACAATAATAACTGGTCTTGAGTTTGTTCCAATTTCTCTGTCTACAATGGATTCTACTTGTCCTCTAGATAATCCATACAAAATTGGTGTTAGTGTTTTATCATCTGCATTCCAATAATCATAAAATATTCTACTAAGATGCTTTCGTTTATCTAGCTCTACAACAAGTAAATTTCCAGGAGTATAGTCAAAGATCATAAATGGTGAGTGTGTTGCATACAAAACTTGGTTAGATCCTGCCAAATTTTTTAACAAATCTGAAATTCCCATTTGTTGAGTTGGATGAAGATTTCTTGCAGGTTCATCTAAAAGTAAAATTGCTTCTTTTAATTCTGCTCTTTGTGTTTCAGCTGCAAAGTTTACAATAAAAGAAAATGTCCATTTGAAACCTTCTGCCCTTCTATTTAATAATCCTGTATTGGTTACAGTTCCGTCTCGATGAACATCTGAAATTACAACACTCATGATATTTCCTGGGTTGTATCTCAAGTCTACATGAATTGGATCTCCTTTCCATGCTGGATTTAATTTACGAGTCAATCTGTTACTTGCTGTATTTAGTAATTTGATACATTTTGATGGACTCTCTTTAACTTCATCTAACTCATTCATGTCGAGTTCTGCTAGATAGAAGAGATTTCTTACAGTCTCTGCCTTGTCAAACTCTTCTACATATTCAATAGAATCTGTCCTTTCTCCTTTTTCCTCTCTAAGATATTCATTGAGATTTATGTTACCGTAGATTTTTTTATAATCTGAAAAATAAACAAATCTGGGATGTATCTCTGATTCTATAAAATTCTGTAGAGCCGTTTTTTCATTTTTTCCACTTAGAAGATTTGAGAATTGATTTTCTGGTTTTTCATAGATTTTTTCCCATTCTTCAATTACTTTGGGTTCTTGAATTGCTATAACGTGAAATTGATTACTAAACTCTGCCATTCCTCTGTCAAATGACTCTTGATTTTTTGGGACTTCCCCTTCAAAGAAAGATATATCGATTTGGATTCTAAGGTGATTTGGAATTGTATTTAAAAATTCAATAATTTGTTTTGAAAAATTTTCCCATGAATTGAGTCCTTTGTTTTCTTCTTCACCAAGTTCGATGTCATCAAATTCGTATTGTACTTTGGGATTTTTATTTGACCTAAACAATCTGATTTTCTTCATTTCAGGAAGACCTGGAAATTTTTCTTTTAGCATTTCAATTTCATGTTGATTTAACTCAAATTCTCCTTCTGCAAGCCTAATCTCATCTTTGAGCTCCTCACTCATTTCATCACAAAGATCTAATTCAGAAACTTGCTCATCTCGATTCAAAAGGGTTAATGCTTGAAGAATGGTGGTTTTCCCACTTTCGTTCCTTCCAACGAATGCCGCTAAATCTCCAACCGTAATCTCTCCAGAATCATGAATGCAACGATATGCTCTGGCTCTGAATTTTCTAAGTCGCATCTAGCGATATTTAGTTGGCTACGATTTAACTCATTCGTCAAATTGATCTGGAGTTAATGGTTTTGCTAAATAGATATAGGGGAAACAGTGCTTTTAAAACAAAATGGTATCAAAGAGAATTTTTATCGTATTTGTCTTACCTATAGTCTTCTCAATATCTTTTGGTTCTGCTGTTATGGGTGATATTCTCCAAAAACCTGATAGAGAACTAAACATGATACCTTCAATGTCTTTCTCTGGAAGTCCATCTTCTCATCTAAGTTCACCTTCTCATAATTCTGATATTGAAATAATTGGACTTTTAAAATCTTATTCTACTTCTGAACCTATAGAGATATCTGTTGAAATTACAGATTCTGATTTTGATTGTGGAGATCTTTACATTACAATTTATTCTGGAAAAGATGTAATTACTCAAAGTGGGTTCTTTGAGCAGTGTTTTGATAAAACAAATGAATTGATTCCAACTGATGACAAATTTTCTAAAATAGTTGATGCTCCTGGTTCCTACAAAATTATGGCAGAAATGATTTCTAAAGATCTAAAAAACATCTCAATTAGTGAAGAATTTACTGTTAAATAGGAATGACTTTATGAAAAATATGAAATTAAATTTAAAAAACATGGTGATTTGATGGCAAAGAAAAAAGATGAATTAGCTGATGAGGCAAAGAAAATTCAGGCAGAACTTGATGCACTAAAAAAGAAAAAAGACGTACTAGATCCATCTCCTAAAAAAACTAAAGCAAAACCTGCAAAGAAAACCACAAAGAAAGCAGAAGCAAAACCTGCAAAGAAAACCACAAAGAAAG
>JAEFCZ010000027.1 GCA_016125975.1 Candidatus Nitrosopumilus sp. | reverse complement strand
AAAGCAGAAGAAAAACCATCCAAAGAAGCACCAAAAGCAGAAGAAAAACCATCCAAAGAAGCACCAAAAAAAGAAACTCCAAAAGCAGAACAGCCTAAAGAAACAAAAGTGGAGAAAAAAGCCGAAAAAAAGGAAGATGATAATTAATGGTAAGTATTTCAGGTAGTAAAAAACTCAAGCGTCAAATGGCCCCACAATTCTGGGGTATTGGTAGAAAAGACAAGAGATTTGTAATTACAGTAAGACCAGGACCACACAAAAAGAGTCATTCAGTTCCAACAGCAGTATTTCTTAGAGACATGTTGAAAATTGTCACCAGTCTTAGAGAAGCAAAAACTGCAATCTATTCTGGAAAAGTAAAGATTGATGGGGTTGTTAGAAAATCACTACATCATGCAATTGGATTAATGGATGTTGTAGAATTGGAAAATGTTTCAGACATTTATCGTCTTGTGCCAACAGAAGGCAAACTTCTAAAACCAATCAAAATTAATGATTCAGAAAAAACTAAGAAACTTGTCAGAGTTACAACTAAAACTACAATCAACAAAGGAAAAATGCAAATAGGATTCCATGATGGACGTTCAACAATTTCAGATACCAAAGTAAATGTTGGAGACGTATGTTTAATTCAAGTTCCAGATCAAAAAATTCTCGAAGTAATCAAATTAGAAACAGGAAACCACGGACTAGTTACACGTGGAATTAACGCAGGACAAATTGGAAAAATTGAAACCATAGAAGAAGGTACATTCATTCTTCCAAAAAGAGTCATTCTATCTTTAGGTGATAGAAAAATCGAAATTCCAGCAGACATTATTATGCCAATAGGAAAAGAGGAACCAGTAATTCAATTAAAGTGATAATATGTCTCAAACAACAGAATCCCCAATGAAAAAAATCTCTTTAGAGAAAGTAGTACTCAATATGGGACTAGGTAAATCTGGAGATGTAATTGATATTGCACGAAGAGCATTAGAACAAATTTCAGGTAAAAAACCATCAGCACGTAATGCAAAAGAAACACAAAGAGATTGGGGAATAAGAAAAGGCGAACCGATAGGTGTTGCAGTAACAATTCGTGGCGATGATGCTAAAGCATTATTAAAAAGATTGTTTGAAGCAAAAGGAAATACTCTAAACGGTAGATCATTTGATAATTTTGGTAACTATTCATTTGGAATTAATGAACACATAGACATTCCAGGTGTAAAGTATGAACCATCAATTGGAATCTTGGGTCTTGGAATTTCGGTTACACTAACTAGACCAGGTTATAGAATTAGAAGAAGAAGTAAACACAAAGCAAGTGTTGGTAAATCTCATGTTATTACAAGTCAAGAAGCAAAGGATTATCTAACAAAAGAGTTTGGAGTGACGGTAGCATAATGGCAAAAGACAGATCATATGAATTTACTGGTAGAAAAAAGCACGACTTTGGTAGAGGATCAAGATGGTGTAAAAGATGTGGAGATTATACAGCTGTTATTCAAAAATACGACTTGATGTTATGCAGACGATGCTTTAGAGAAGTAGCAACATCTTTAGGATTCAGGAAAAATCGGTGATATTATGCCAGCAACTAACGTTTTAGCAAATCTATTTGTCACATTATACAATAATGAAACAAGAAGAAAGGGTGAATGTACAATTCTTCCAACTTCAAAATTAGGAATCGAAGTTCTCAAAACACTTCAAAAAGATGGATACATTGGAGAATTCGAACATATTGATGATAAGAGAGGAGGAAAATTCAAAATCAAACTATTAGCAAAAATTACAAAATGTGGAGCAATTTCACCAAGATTCAAAGTAAAAACTGATGAATTTAACAATTGGGAACAACAATACTTGCCTGCATATGATAGAGGAATGCTTCTAGTTACAACTAACCAAGGAGTAATGTCACATCACGATGCAACGCAAAAAGGAATTGGAGGATTTTTGATAGGATATGTCTACTAGCCAACTCGAAAAAATGCAAGATCAAGTGGACATCCCAGAAGGGGTCAAGGTTACACAGAACAAACACATGCTAATGTTTGAAGGTCCATTAGGTAAAACTCACAAAAGTTTCAGGAATATTCCCGTAAAAATTGACATTTCAGATAACAAAATAAATCTAAAAACAATCGGTGAGAAAAAAAGAGATTACGCAATTTTGCACACTGCAAGATCAATAATTAGGAATATTTGTGAAGGTCTTATCGAAGGATACACAATAAAGATGAAAGTAGTCTTTGCACACTTTCCAATTACAGTTAAAGTAGAAGGAAAAAAAGTTCTCATTGAAAACTATCAAGGTGAAAGAGCACCAAGAAGTACACACATCATGGGAAATACAAAAGTAATTCCAAAAGGTGAAGATGTAATTCTTACTGGAGAAGTATGGACAGATATCACACAAACTGCAGCTAACATAGAATTAAAAACAAAAGTAAAGAACAAAGACCATAGAGTTTTCTTAGACGGCATCTATATTTATCAAAAAGGGACAGGCATAGAAAAATAAATTCCTAGTTTTTCTTATGACCCTTGATCCTGAATTTGCAAAACAAACAACAGAACTGATTGAGCAAACGTTGGAACTATACAAGTCATCTGGCGCATCGCCACGAGTTGGAGAAATTTGGAACTGTGAGAAAATTGGGGATTTTTTGTGTGGATTTTTTGTAGGGGAGATGGTAGGCTCTGCATTAAGTGCATTTCAAATTGTTCACAAAAGAGAACCCACATCTGATGAGCATCTAGAGATTATTGAATTAGTAGAGAGCCATTCAATAGAAATCAAAGAGTTCTTTTCTAAATTTAACTGATAACAATTAGATTTTGCTCTAATTAGCAAAGTCGCAAAGATTAAATCACTTTTACCAAGGTACAAACATGTTGCCGCCCTAGCTCAGCGTGGTAGAGCATCCGACTGTTAATCGGACGGTCGTCAGTTCAAGTCTGATGGGCGGCGCCATATATTATCCATAAAAGACCTTTGTAACACCAAAGTTCAGCATATCAAACCCACAATAGTTTGGTTCCCAACCCATTTTAGTTTCAATCCTATAATAGTTCGATTCAAACAAACCAAAGCCTGTTTTGGTATAAGATAGTTGTAAGAGCAGGAAATCTAATATATCCAGCAAAGAATATTTTAAAATCTATCAATACCACAAAAAAGATCTAGTACGGTACTGCTCAAAATCTCATCAGACGATTTTTGACACCTAGAAAATCTGACGATAAGTTGACAGCACCCGCCTAAAGTAACACTCAATCAGATTCATGCAAAACCTCCGCCAAGGTACCAGTGTATTGATTTTGTGGAAATTTATGAAAAGTACCGCCAACTTTCCAATGTAGAATTTTCTTCCCTAAATCAAAAAATTTTATTTTTACTCATGTCCAAATGGAAATTGGCAAATTCTTCTAATCCCTCTAGATTATTAGATCAGACAGGCAAATTCTTTGGAATCAATAGGGAGTTGGGTGCATTAGATGGGATATCATGCAGTGTAGATATTCCAAATTTATAAAGCCTGCAAATTTGTTCATGGTGTACTATGTCAAAAAGAAAATTGTTTAGTAGCTTCCAATCATCAAAATTGTTGGGGGGTTCATTTGAATGAAATATGCTGTTTCTAATGGCGTATACGCAGCAGATGGCATCGTAAATTATTTTACAATGGCTGCGTTCTGGTGTGGCAAGTGACTTTAACAGTGATTTTGAATAATTTTTTTTTCTTGTTTTGGTTATGCAATCCTAACTTTGATAATATAACGATGATGTCCCTATTTCGCTCAAATAGTATTTCACGATCATCATCTGTGAATTTCGTTAGATATTCACCTGCATATTGCATTTCTGGACCCATGCACTTAGCAGAATTGTACAGGTCATTGAACTCTATCCAAAGAGAGATAAACTCAACTATCAGAAATGATGATTGTTTGCGATTTCCTTTAAAAGAATCAGACAATGCTGTCAGTTCTTCACTAGTAAGATTTTTGGAAATATCTTGTATGTCACTGTAATCTTCTTTTGGAAGATTGCATGATCGGCCCTCCTTTTCAAATGATGAACCCACAGGTCTGCTCACTGTCCATCTTTTCCCTTTAACGCAGTTTATGCATTTTAGTTCGCCATAAGAGAGCTCTTGACAGGTATAGCCCTTCAAAACTAGGTTATTTAAAAAAGTGTTAAAAATTAATTTTCCCTTATCTTCAATCTTGTTCATACAGAAATTGTCATCATTCATCTTAAAGGTTACAGAGCCACCTATTTTGTCCTCTTCTATACTTCTGATGCAAATGACATATTCGCATCCGGCATCAGGATTATTTTCAAATGTTAGCGGTCTCTCAAATTTGATTCTGTGAAGCCTGTCTCGTGAATACAAAATTGCATTTATCGGTAAAACCCATTCTTCCACACATATCTTAGACATTCAGGTATTTTTTACGTTTTTGCAATTATTTGGGATTCACTTGTTAGGTTCTGGTGGTTCCGGTGATCTGATCATCATTTTGCACCAGAACCGGTTCTGTTTGATTCTACGGTTAGATCGATTTTGTTGTCAAACGCTTGCTGGATGAACAAACGTACATTATCAGAAAGAGAAAAATCGGATGATGCGTCTGAGGGTTTTTCTTCACTCATTATTCATCATCCTTTGGGGCTACTGCTGGGGCTTGGTACATTGATACCTTGTAGGTATTGCCACATCCACCCTGTGACTCGTCACATGATATCTTGTCGCTTATTTTTTGTGCCTCTTCAAAAGTTGCACCACAAAAAAGACAGTTTTGAATGACTGCATCGCCGTTAGAATATTTTGTCATGAATTGAATCTGAGAATTTAGTATTTAGATCGTATGAAGCTTATAGGTAAAAATATTTAATATTTTGTTAAATACAACATTTGTATTATATCAATTAAATAAATAAGATTATGATGCCAATTTTTGATAAAACAGTATTTGGAATATTTGGTGTTATAGTTTTCTTATTTGCATTTATCTTGTATGTAGTTTTTGATAATAATGATGAAGACCCACATAATATTATTGGTAATGAAGTTTCATTATTCATAGCATCTGCATTTGCTTTATTTATTGCATTATTTATTTGGAAAATATCTGTAAGTGAATCTAATAGACATGAAATTTCAGCATATAGGGAAATTATAGAAAACATAGATGAAGTGACTACCTCATATTCCAACATAGAGAAAGAACCAGATGACAACAAGAAATATGCCCAATTAGCACTCTTCCAACAATACACACTTCCATTATTTGTAGGAATTACAAGTAATCCTAATTTGGATTGGAAAGTAGTGAAAAAATACAAAAAGTATTGTTATACTTTGAATGCTATATTTCGATCCTCACTTAACTACAAATCAACCATTCCCACTACTGATAACTACAAATCTTTGATATCTCCATTAATTCAAACATTAGAAGAAAATATTCCTAAACAAATCAAACAGAAACTAGCCGAATTAAAAACGAAGATAGATTCTCTATAATAACACGTCAATCATAGTTTCTTTTTTCTATAAATTATCCAGCAACTAGGATATGGTGCTGTGTTTTTCTTTAGCCTGCTGTTGCATATGGGACAAAAATCAATATTCATTAGAAAAGTTCGCTTGCATTTTTTGTTTTCGTCAGTACAGCGGTTCTGGTGCAAAACAGTGATCTGATCACCAGAATGCACCATGTCCCATACACAGATATTAAATATGTGCTAGCATACAAACAAGTATATTTCTAAATTCGAATTTAGAAATATTGATCGATTGATACTATTTGGTGTATCTAATTAGACTGGATAGATCTAATATCTGATCGCATATCATACATAATGCAGGAGTTTTACATTGGCCAGAACTAGAAGAGCCAACCGTTATTGTGTTGATTGCGGGGCCAGGCTGGTATATTATCCAAGATTATCAAACCCAAAAGCTCCCAATGAACATCGAGTCCTAGTTTATGCATGTCCTGATTGTACAGACGACTTTGAAAAGCCAAAAATGTTTTCAATTAAACGAAATCAAGTCAAAGATCCATTAGAAACAGTTGAAATAGAAATTACGCAGTTACACAAAAAAACAGTAACTGCAAAATAATTGTGAGCATTATGTCATATGCAGAAAAACCAAAAAGTAATGCGTGGTTTTTGTTGCCAATATTCTTTGGATTAATTGGTGGAGTAATTGCATTTTTTATCATACGTCATGACGATCCACGAAAGGCAAAAAATTGTTTGTATTTGGGAATTGTATTGATGATAGTCGGAATAGTTCTAAATATTGTCTTAGATGTATCAATTCCAGGATTAGATTCGGATTTTAACGTAGGCGTATAGGTAAGGTCTGTCATGATTTCAGGTGTAAGTTTCTATTATTTCTAAACTCGAATTTAGAAATATTAGATATTCATAGTAGTCATTTAATTTAGAATCATATAGAACTTGTTTTTGATATTTTATTATGAGTGCATCTAAAATGAGAGACAATGTAGAGAGATGGCTAATTCACGAGGGACTCGCATTTACAGATATCAAAACAGATGAGAATACGTTTTGCATACGCATAAGACATGCAGGCAGGTCAGGTGTTCCAGTCGAGGTGTTTGAGCCAAAGGCACAGCCGGGAATTCTTGTGGTAGGATGCAAGGTAATAATGAAGAACAACCAAACCTTAAGATATTTGGCACATACACAAAAGGAAAAGGAGAATTTTGAGGAAAAGGTGGCGCAGTACTGTTACTCCATCCGTGCAATCAACAAAAACGTAACCGAGGAGGGCAAAAGAAAGATTGGCGTGTATGTTGTACTGGACAAAAAAGAAGACATTACACAGGGAGGAGTCATTGATGCGATTAATAGTGCGGCAGAAAAATACGACGATGTATCTAGATTTTTGCTAAAGACGTTTTAATCTCGGATGGTAGTGTCTAAAATTTGCTCACGTATCTGGACAGGTATCCTGTCAAGTGCCTTGTCAATTATGGTTCCAAGCATTGGTATGCTTTTTGCGGTTCCAATAGATAAAGATACGTCGTGTCCTATGGATCCGGCATCATATACGGTATCAAATCCCAAGCTTTTGGCAGTATACTTTGCAACAGGCCATACCTGTATTAGTGCATCAACCTCCCCCGCCTTTAGTGCTGCAAAGGCCATTGCATGATCCTTGTAGGAGACATATTTGACTGACGGACGGTTTTGGTCTAGCCATTTTTCTATCTCATAATCGGTAATTGTTGCAAAGGTCATCATCTCAGTTAGGTCATCATCCTCGCCAACAGTTTGCTCAGTTAGAGTCACCATGCTCCAAGGCAGTACAGAGTGTGGTTCGGTAAAATCCAGATATACGCCCCTGTCAGGAGTATGGCCTAAAAGCATGAGTATCTGTGCATCACCTTCCTGTACGGCAAGCAATGCATCACTCCAGCTTGGAACATTTATCTGAACTATATCAATGCCCAGATCCCTTTCAAATATGAACTCGTATTGTGCCCCAATGCCCATCATGTTGCCATGCTCGTCACGAAATTCTATAGGAGGCCATTCAGGATCATATGCCACGTGTATGCTTGGATTTTGTGCAATCCATTGCAGCTCCTCCTCGGTCAGGTTCAATACAGGTTCGGGTTCGGCACCCCATCCACGCTCAATTAATGCAGTCTTGGTTGCAGGATTTACACATGCAGGATCACCGCTAGCATTATTGAGTAAAAGGACTAGATCCTTGTGGCAGATGATCTCAAAAGGTTGCAGGTATGCCAGCTGTTTTTTGGGATTATCAAAGTCTGCATATGCCACTACCCCCGTCGTCACAGATACGACCATAGCAAAAATCAGCGTAATAGGTACTACACCATACATACAACTAAAAGTGGCAATCTAGATAAATAAACCTTGTAAAAATAATGCAAAAGTCATCTCAAAACCCTACAATACATCAGAAATGATGCAATATTGAGAAACCCAAAGACAGTTCTCTGACTTTCTTTCACATCGAACTATCAATACTCTAAATCCATTTTTGGATCACACAAAGAATCTTTCCACAACATAACGAATTTTACTGCATCTGTGTTTTTCTGCATTCTTCGCAGTACATTTTTTGCAAAAAAACGACGGTTTTGAATTTATGCCTAGATGCTAAACCCCCTGTAAAATCTATCGGTTCTAGGCACAATGCCATTTTATCAGAAATGCCCAATTTCAGGGGGGGTTTAACACTGGCGCCTAGATATGACAAGCAACCTTCAAAGCACCCCGATGTCCCAGCTAAACATGTATGATCTTTTTAGGTCGTGCCTAGAAGCTCACCCCCCATATTTTCACAAAAAATTACCAAAAAATGGGCCAAAAAATACCAAGATGGAACATAAGATCGACCTAATTTTCCGTGGATTTTATGTCATAAAGTGTCGTAGTATTATCAGAGTTTAGGCCCGCCCCTCTCACTTGTGCAATTTTGCCCGGGCCTAAGCACTTTTTTTCCAAACTATGCAACTATATATCAAAAAAACCTGGGTGTTTTGTGGCAGGTTTAGGGGTTGTAATCGTAATTGGAGGTATTATTACTTCAATGGGAATTGCAATGTTCATGTATTCACAATATCAGACAAATTTCATTGAAACAGTAACAGGAGAGACTGTTACAGTAGGACCAGTAGAGTATATCATTACTTTTGAAGGAACCCACGAAGGAAGTAAGGATGTTCAACCAGAAAATACGTTTGTTATGATTGGAATTACTGCAAAATACACAGGAGATGAGGAGAGAACACTACTATCAGGAGGACAATTCTACATTGTTGATGAAAAAGAACAAAAACACGAGGCAGTTTATGGTGAATTTTCTTCTAAAGACCTACTTTTAGAATGGTTAAAGCCAAACAAACCGGTAGAAAAAACAACACAGTTTGATATTCCATTCGATGAGGAAAAAATGTACAAAATAATTATCAGACCACAAAAAGATCAATCAACAATTGATACAGCAGTTATTTGCATAACAAATTGTTGATCGGGATTTTCAAAATCAAAAATAATTGTCAAGTTTTTCTATAGTTTGCGTAGTAATGTGTGACTTTTACCATATAACACCTATGATTTTTGAAAAAAATCATGGCAATATCTAAAGCCAAAAGAGCCGAAGCAGCTAAAAAAGCAGCAAGAACTCGTAAGAGAAATGCAGCTAAAAAAGCAGCAGAGGCAGCAAAAGCAGCAGCATCTCGTAAGAGAAAAGCAGCACGTAGAAGAAATGCAGCTAAAAAAGCAGCACCAAAACGACGTACTGCAGCTAAACGTAAAGCAGCTCCAAAGAGAAAAACTGCAGCTAAAAGAAAAGCAGCTCCAAAGAGAAAAGCCGCAGCTAAAAGAAAAGCAGCTCCAAAGAGAAAGGCAGCTACTAAACGTAGAGCCGCTCCAAAGAGAAAGGCAGCTAAACGTCGTCGTTAAGCTGTCTATGCTAACTTTTTTATGATGTACATTTCTTGATTTATTATATTTCTAAATTCGAATTTAGAAACATTCTAAATTGTTACTCTGACATCTTTAATTCAGGTAAAACAAAAACTCTGTTTGGTTTTATTTTTAGAATTACTCTTTTTTCATCATCGCGTTTGAATGGATAATGTTCACGTCCCATGTATTGTTGTGTTAGTTTGTCTGCATGTTTGTAATCATAATCAGGGATTAATTCTTCAACAATTCCACGAATTGTTGTCATATCTAAGGGGTTATTTTTTGATACAACAGATACTGCGACTCGAGGATCACGTAAAACATTTTTGTGTTTAATTCTACCCTCAGCAGTGTTTACCAAAACATAACCATCTTCATAATTTGCCCAAACTGGTGAAACTTGTGGAGAGCCATCTTTCATAACAGTTGCAATGTATACAAGATTTTTTTCAGAAAATAATTTTACAGCTTTATCATCCATTAACTTCATCTCTCCATATTGTTGGAAGTTGTTCAATTTTTGTAATTATCTCAAGTGCTTTTTGGTTATCTTTTTCTTGCATTGCCACTGAAAACTCATATCCCAAGCAGATCGCCTCAGGAGAAAGGTCTTTGATTGATTCAAGGTCTTTACCTTCAATCTTTACTCTCTCACCTATGGCACACATCTTCCAGTTATCAGACATATCCTGGTGTTCTTGACCAAGGTCTTCTTGGACTTGTTTACGCCAATTAGTTAGAGTCATCTTTTCGATGAGGTCTTCTGTTTTTTGGCTGTAAAACACGCGTACCATACAAGAATTTCTGGTATGAAATACTTAGGTGTAACGATTATTTTTTGCCAGTATTTTCCAATACATTTGTCATGGCACGATTCATAATTTCCATAACCAAGTACTGAGAATATTCTTCAGATTTTTTCCCTTTTGATTTTCCAGTTTTTGGAGTTAGACCTTTAAGGATTTTTTCGATTTTTGTAGACGTGTTATCAATTAGTTTTGAATACTTTGATTCAAAATCTTCAGGGGTTTCAAAATCTAGCAGTTTTGTAGATGTGCTGTAAAATTTTGTTATGGCACCACGAGATTCTTCAATTTTTACGATTTCAATTAATCCAGATTCTTTTAGGATTTCCAAATGATGACGAACTGTAGTCAATGCTTTTTTGAATCCAGATTTTTTTAATGCAGTTGTAATCTGATCAGCAGAGAGAGCTTGATGATACAATATCTCAACAATTTTTGCACGTGCAGGGTCTTCAATTGCTCGGGCGTGTTCGATACTTGTCGTAACAATACGATTAACTTTGATTTGCTTTTCTAATAACGTAGACATACTGAGATTACCTTTATTTCTGATCTAAAAGATCCTTGTATCATATTTTTTTGTCTAATCGCATCAATTTTTTTTCATTTTCAAAAATTTCATAACACTACCAAATCCATCATCATCACTATCATAATTATTGTAACATAACCAGTAAAACTCATACCACTACAATATAGATAATACCGGATAAAGAATTATTATAACGGTATGATATTTTTTGGGAAATATCAAAAAAGGATGATCAGGGAAGAAAGGTCTGAAAATACGTCATCAAGACGTCAATTTGCATATTTTCAAAAATACAATTCGAGTTGAAAGTTAACTACTAGTCAACATTGAATGCAAAATGCAACTATAATGATTTGCCAGATAGTTTTTCGTATGCAGTAACATAACGTTCTGTCATTTTAGAAATAATTTCAGATGGAATTTTAGGAGATACTGGTTCTTCTCCTCTATCACGTGCATCATCGAATTGTTTTTGATATCCATTTGCAGTTAACCAATCACGTAAGAGTTGTTTGTCATATGCTTCTTGTATTTTTCCAACCTCAAAGGAATCTTTTGGCCACAAACGATACTCATCAGGACCAATTGAATCACCCAAAGTGATTTGCCCATCTAAAATTCCAAATTCTAATTTCAAATCAGCCAAGATAAATCCAACACCATCAGCAATTTGTGCCATCTTTTTGTAAATTTCAATAGAAGTTTTTTCTAACCAGTTGTATTGTTCCTCAGAAACTAGTTTCATTTCAAGTGCCTTTGTTTTGTCTATTGGGATGTCATGTTCAGATTTTGTTGTAGGATCAAATATTGGCTCAGGAAGTTTTGCTGCAAGAGTAGTATCAGTGCCTTCAGGTACTTTGACTTCATTTTTTTTCCAGCGATTTACCAAACTGCCATAAAAATAGCCACGAACTACACACTCTATTGGAAGCATTTGCATTTTCTTTACAAGTATTTCAGTGTCAGATTCTCGTTTAATGAAGTGATTTGGAACAGGTAGTTCATTGAACCAAAATTCAGCAAATTTGCACAAAACCTCACCCTTTCTAGGAATGTCTTGCTTGAATTTTACATCATATGCAGAGACACGGTCAGAGAATTTGAAGAGCAGAGTACTTTTATCAACATCATAAAGATCCTTTACCTTTCCACTGGTAAGAAATTCCAAGCAAAAATACTGAATTTTTCAAGAATTTAACTGCTAGCAAAGATCAAGAACCCATCATTCCTACCATTTTTGGCATTTCACGATACGCCTTGTTGACAAATATGTCATTGTCTGCACTGATCATCACAAATTCCATAGAGTTTTCAGGAGGAGGAGAAACAATAATTTTTTGTCCAACATCAAGATTTTGGATATCTAAAATATCTCCATCACCAAAATTAATGTGAAGATTAGTTATTGGTTTTGCACCAATGTTTTGAAGGGTTACTCTTCCCATGGTAAACATTCCTTGTTCATCTAAGAGAGGGTCTACAAAAAGATCATAGTCTTGAGTAGATACGGAGAATTTGAAAAAATCTGCACCAAAAATTACTCCAATAATTGCAATTACTCCAACACCAATACCAAGTAATACCGTGTACTGTTTCACAAAATCCCTATAGTTTTTCTAATAATTAAGTAAGTTACTTTACTTCAACGCTGTTCCAAAATGCAACCATGCCTTTAATTTTCATGGCAGTATCATTTGGTTCTGCATAATACCATGCACAGTCTTTGTTTGTTTTTCCGTTAATGGTTACAGAATAGTAATTGGCCATTCCCTTCCATCCACAAAAACTAGTCATGTCCGTTTTCTCAAAGTATTCTTTTTTGATTGAATCAATTGGAAAATAATGATTTCCTTCAACTACTACAGTGTCATCGCTTTCTGCAATTACTTCGCCATTCCAAACTGCTTGCAAGAGTTATGCTTCTCCTTTGATTTCTTCTCGGGTCTTAAATTCAGGAGTAATTCCAAGGGACTCATAATTTCCAGAGGCACAAGTAAAGCACATAGAATCAGTTGGAATTCCGACAGCAGCTGCAAGATTCTCAGCGTCATTGTATCCTAAAAAGTCAGCACCAATACTTTTTCTCACCATATCTATGGTTTCTTCTTGGGACTGGTCTTTTCCATTAGCAAATGTTGCAAGTTCTTCTTGAGATGGGAAATCAATTCCAGCATAACATGGGAATTGAATTGGAGGATAAGTAATCACCATGCTAATTTTTCTTGCACCAGCTCGTCTTAGGGCCTTGATTATTGCCTTTGAACTAGTACCCCTAACCAAACTATCATCAATTACAACTACATGTTTACCATCAATGATTTCTCTAATTGGAATAATCCATCTGTTAATTTCTACTCTATCGGTTTGATGAGGTTCAATGAAACTTCGCAATGGTCCTTTCTTGCTGTATCTGTCTTTGAGCAATCCTTCATCAAAAGATACACCAAGTTCTTGAGCATATCCTAATGCAGCAGGTCTTGCAGAATCAGGTACAGGTATAACTAAATCAGCATCTTTGATTGGGAATTTTCTTGCCAAAAATCTTCCAATGTTTTTTCTTGCAACATAGATGTTAGTTCCTTCCATGTTACTTGTTGGGTGAGCAAAGTAAGTAAATTCAAAAGAACAATGTGCACGTTTAGGATCATCTGAAAACATTTCAGTTTCAATGCCATCTTTGCTTAATCGAATTAATTCCCCAGGAGTTACGTTTCGTTGCATTTGTGCACCAACTGCAGAGACTGCAGAGGATTCTGATGCAACAATGTATGTGTCATCAGATTCTTTATGACCTAAAACCATTGGACGGAATCCTTTTGGATCACGTGCTGCAAAAACAGAGTTATCATCAGAGATAAACGTAAAGCAATAGGAGCCTACCATCTCATTTTTGAGAACAGATAATGCCTTGCCCATTTGTCCCTTTTCAGAAATTAATGAAACAAGTCTTTGAGCAGCTACTAAGGTGTCACTTGCATTTTGAGGAGTAAAAGAACAGCCACCTACCAAATTAGATAATTCTTGAACATTGACTATAGTTCCATTATGGGCAACACAGAGATCCTTTACTTTTAGAGGTTGGGCATTTTCTAATGAACTTCTACCCATAGTAGAATAACGAACATGTCCAATTACACAAGGAGAAGAATATTCTTCAGCAATTGCTTTGAATTCAGAAGATGCAGAAGATACAAGACCTAATCTTTTGAGCGGAGTTTTGTTTGGAATTGCAAGACCCCATGCTTCTTGACCTCTATGTTGCAAAGCACGTAATGCATCAATTGCCATTGGAATGACATTAGCACCACTAAGACTGTAAATTCCAATAACACCGCAGTTCTCTTTTGGTTTATCATCAAGAATATGCGGAGGTTTATCCATGCAGTACCAAATCCCTTAACGAATTTAACCAAGTTTTTTGCGCTTTATCAACTCTTAGATCTATGACTGATTTTTTACCATTAACAAACTGAATCTTGTCTCCTCCAAATTTACCTATAATGTTATATGATGTCTTGTTCTTTTTGAGAATTTTTTCAACTTTTGAGAGATTTTTCTTATCAAATATTAAGAGATAACGAGAATGACTTTCTGAAAATAAGACTCTATCAACCGCCAATTTTTTGCCAGGGACTTTGTCCAAAGATACTTTGCATCCAATCTGATTATTCAAAGACAATTCAGATACTGCAACTGCCAGTCCGCCTTTTGAGCAATCATGTACTGACTTCAAAAGTTGTTTTGGAATAATCTCTAAAACAGATTTCATGTTTTTCTTTGATTCAGAGAAATTTACTGTAGGGCATTTACCGCCAATGAGTTTGTGAATGTATTCAAAGTATTCTGAACCACCCAACTCATCTTTTGTATCTCCAACAATTATCAGGTAATCACCATCAATAATTTTTTGAGGGATTTGAGGCTGTTTGTCAATTAGTCCAATGACTCCAATTAGTGGAGTAGGCTTGATTGGACCTACTGGAGTCTCATTATACAGACTCACTTTACCACCAACACAAGGAATCTTGAAGTCTTTTGCAAAATCAGTCAATCCCTTTAGAGATTCTAAAAATGTCCAGAAGATTTCAGGATCTTTTGGACTACCAAATTGAAGATGGTCTAACATTCCAATTGGTTTTGCACCAGTACAAACAACATTTCTACATGCTTCTTCAAAACAACCAATTGCACCTTCTCTTGGATTGATGTAACATTGTTTGGGATTACCATCAATTTTTACTGAAAGGAATTTTCCATGATCTAATCTCAAAACAGATGCATCTCTCCCAGGTTTTACTACAGTTCTAATTCCCACTTCATGATCATATTGACCATAGACCCAAATCTTACTTGCAATGTTTGGAGATGCAAGTAGTTTCATCATGGTTTTAGAATAGTCAGAAATTGTTTTGAGTTTCTTTTCTTTTTCAATTGTTTTGAGGTATGATGGTTTCTTTGAAGGCAAATCAAGTAAAGTGGCATTTGCTACAACATCAGTTGGAAGATGCGCAAATGTTTTTTTACCTTTTTTGATATGCATTTGATTATCAGATTTTACTTTTCCAATAATTGAACATCTGATTCTGAATTTTTTACAGATTTCTTGTAATTTCTTGAATTTAGTTTTACTAGTAACAATTAACATTCTTTCTTGAGATTCTGAAACCATAATCTCATCAGGATGCATATCAGATTCACGTGTGTGTACTTTGCTAACATCCATCTCAATTCCTATCTCTAGTGCATCAGCAGTTTCTGAAATGGCACAAGACAATCCACCACCGCCCAAATCTTTCATGGCGTGAATGACATTTTCATTTCTTGCCTCCAAGATTGCCTCAATGATTAGTTTCTCAATAAATGGGTCGGGAATTTGAACAGCAGAACGGTCTTCAGATTCTAATGAATCAGATGCAAATTGAGAACCTCCAATGCCATCTCTACCTGTAGAACCACCCATCAATACAACAATGTCGCCTTTTTTAGCGTGATTTTTTATCAACTTGTCTTTTTTACCAAAGCCTACAGCTGCAACATCTACTAATGCATAATTTTCATAGCATTCATCAAACTCCACTTCACCACCAATTGTTGGAATTCCTAAACAGTTTCCATAATCAGCAATACCAGTAACTGCATTTTTGAATAACCATCTTGCTTGTTGATCTTTTTCAATATCACCAAATCTTAATCCATCAAAAATTGCAATAGGTCTTGTTCCTGCAGATAAAATATCACGAATTACACCACCAACACCAGTTGCAGCTCCACCGTATGGTTCTACAGCTGAAGGGTGATTATGACTTTCAATGTGAGCAGTAACAACATATCCATCACCAACATCTAAAACACCAGAATCATATCCTTTCTCAGTAATGACAAGAGGTCCTTTCATTGGCAACATTTTGAGATGTCGTTTTGAAGACTTGTAAGAACAATGTTCAGACCATTCTGCTGCAACTATTTGTAATTCAGTAGATGTGGGTTCTCGTCCAATCTTGGATTTTAATTCAGATAGTTCTTGAGGTTCTAGACTCAATTGCTTACACCCATTTTAGATAATAGTGATTCAAAGATTAGAGAAGAAGGTTTGTTATCAATTGGATTAATTTCAGATTCAACAGCTCTTTCAGGATGAGGCATCATGCCAACAACATTTCCATCTTCATTACATACTCCTGCTATTCGATTTGATGAACCATTAACTACTTCATCATATCGGAACACGATTTGATTTTTTTTCTTTAGTTCTTTGAGAGTTTTATCATCAACATAATATCTGCCCTCACCGTTTGCAATTGGAATTGGGATTTTCTGGTTTAGTTTGAATTGATTTGTAAATGGAGTTTTGTTATTTTCAACTATCAAGTTTGTCCATTCGCACATAAAATTAAGAGATTCATTTTTGAGCAGAACACCAGGTAATAGGCCAGACTCTACAAGTATTTGAAATCCATTGCAAACTCCTAAAACAGGAATTCCTTTTTTTGCCATTTTTTGAACGTCTTTGATGATCGGACTATGAGCAGCAATTACTCCAGCACGTAGTCTATCTCCATAAGAGAATCCGCCTGGAAGAATTACTGCATCAATATTTTTTGGAAGAGATTTTTCATGCCAATAGTATTGTGCGTCAAGATTAAAGACATCAGTCAAAACATGATACATATCACGATCACAATTACTACCAGGAAAAACTACAACTCCAACTTTCACAATTACATTTAGATCTGGCGATATTTAATTTGAGTCTAGTCAGGAAAAATTATGATATCAAAGCATGTGATCGCATGAATGTTAGATTAGGTAAATTCTGAAAAAAGCTTAAGCATCAAATACATCAATTGTGACTTTGCTTACCATAGGATTGTAAATACGCAAATCATCACAGATTTCTTTAATTTTAGATTCGGCAGTCTTTTTGTCTTTTTCTTTAATTGTGAATTTGAGCATCTTTGCAGTTTTGATTTTAGAGACAGTCTTGTGAGTACCTTTTAGAACCAAGTCATTTAGAATTGTTTCACCTTCAGGATCACTGATTCCAGGCTTATTTTCGATAGTTACATGGACATTGTATGTTGCCATAATAATTTGCAGATTGGAATTGAGGTTAATCTATCTTCCGAATAATTTTGTGCTTTTATACTTATTTTGAAATACATAGTAAAGTTTCCGGTTCTGAGGACTTGTGTTGTCTAGATATACCCAGCCCAGAATCGGTTACTTTGAATTCATATTGTTTTTTACAAATTCAGTATATTTTCTGTAAAGACCAGAATGATAATCAGGATTTTGTATAATTAGTTGTTTATTTTTCAAGTCTTCTTTTGATTGAAACATTTCTTTTTCAATAATTCCCTTATCATCTAGAGTCACACACAGATCTTGCCATGCAAATACTTCAGTTGGATTTCTGTTTGCAGTAGCATAATACACATACAATAATCGAAGTTTATTGTATTCATCTTGAGTCATTTGTTTTCCTAAAACATAATTTCGTTTCAAAGACTGAAAGTAAACCAACCCATTAGCAGTCAAGACATAATCAAAGAGTTTTGGATAGTCATCAATTTCTATGGGGTACAGAGGATTTTTTTGATCTTCCATGAGTAATTGAAATTAGAGATAGTAAATGAACAATTGCATTGTTGCAATTATGCTTTGTATTTTTTTAATCCTTCATTTAGGACTAGATTCAAAACATGTGAGAAACTGACTGATTTTGTTGATGTTCTGATCATCTTTGCTTGTATGTTTCGGAGTTTTTCAGCATTTTCAGTTTTCAATACAACGGTGATTCTGTCTCCCAATGTTCATAATGCATGTTTTTCATATAAAAAGAGGCGGAGAACTTCCCAGTATTAGTACTAGCCTCAGTCAGGCAATATTGGAATTTATATCAGATAGATTTTGATAAATCAATATGGTAAGATCAAGGTATTGGAAAATTACCGCAGAGGAGATGGAAGGTTTTAGCTATAATGAAGAAAATTTACTAAATTGGGAGATAAAATGTATTAGAGAACCAGAAGATGAAGCACACTTTATCGGAGTTTTCATGTATCGAAATGGTACTGCATATGATTATGAATCAGTGAAAGGGATTTGTTATTTTTACAACAATATTGATAGAAAAGAACTTCCTGAAATTACTGGCTTCCTTCAAGGAAAGTTTGGAGGTAAAGAAATGGAGAAAGGCGAACGAGTGATTCTCAAAGGCTCACAGGAAATCTATTCAAGCAAAGATCTTGCAAGTTTAGCAAAAGAGATGGAATCTAAATTCAATACAAAGGCCATAATTTCCTTAGAATTTGACGGTATTTCCATAGAACAACTAAAGGAAGATGGATTGCCTGAGGCAAAATTATTACCAATTCCCGGCAAATAGATATAGCTAAAAACACAAAGAGATTAGATGTCAGAGCTTGATGGTATCAATCAGCATTTTGAAGAATTAAGAAAAAGATTACTTCGAATTGTACTAGTAATTGGAATAATTACAGCATTCATTTTGACATTTCATGCAGAACCAATCCAAGTAGGTCAAACCACATTATACTATCCAACACCTGAACCACTAAACAACATTGCAGCACAGATTACTAATCACATGAAAGTGAATCTTGTTCCAGATGATGTACAGTTAATTCAAACAGCTCCTGGTCAAGCATTCTTTGCACAAGTATACATCGCAGCACTAGTTGGAATTGTAGTTGGAATGCCAATCATAATCAAAGAACTGGTAGGATTCATCAAGCCAGCTCTAAAAGAAAATGAAATCAATGTTAGTAGAAGTATTACAATTCCTGCTTTAGGATTATTTATCACAGGTTGTGCTTTTTCATATAATTTAGTAATACCATACATCTTAGATTTCTTGTACAGATATGGAGAATCTGCAGGGCTAGTTACATTTCTCAATGTTATAGAATTTGTTACATTTGTATTACAATTCTTGTTGGCATTTGGATTTTCATTTCAACTTCCACTAGTAATGTATGCAATTTCTGCATCAGGAATGGTGGATGCAGATTTTTGGCGTAAAAATATCAGATATGCAATTGTGATAATTGTGATCTTTGGTGCAATCATTACTCCTGACGGAAGTGGTGTTACCATGTGGTTTATTGCAGGACCTATGATTGCATTGTATGCTGCAGGCATGCTACTAATTGAGCGTAAAGAACGCAAAAAGTTGAACACTTAAATCCGAATTTAGATAAAGAGACTCAGAAATGTTAGGGATGAATCTAGCCAATTTCATTGCAGGTCAAGAATGGATATTTATTATTGTAATTGCAGTAGTGTTAATTTTTGGCGCCAAGAAAATTCCGGAACTAGCAAAGACTTTTGGTAAAGCCAAAGGGGAATTTGAGAAAGGTAAAATCGAAGGTGAAAAAGAATTAAAAGACTTCAAAGATAAAGAAGCAAAATCAGACTAATTTTCAGCAATTTTTATAAAATTATCTACAATTTCCTCATAATTTTCAGTATATTTGTTTTTAGAAAACATCCCACCAAGTTTCATTTTTCCCTTTAATTTCAAATCTACATCAACTAGGATTTTTGTTCCTTCTGGAATTTCTAAAAATTGCTCACGAATATGAGAGCCCTTTGCATCACCACCGATAACAAAAACATCATGTAAGACGGGTTTATCAGAAACATGTTTTGCCATGATTATAAATTCATCATCACCCAGATTGAGGTGTTCTTCAACTACTGCAACATTATCTCTCACAGAACGAATTCGGATAGAAGGAAAGAACATGGAAGATGTTTGTTGATAACTTTCATAGTTTGAAAATATATCAAAAACTGTTTTTCTATCAGCAGTACATATTTTTTCAAATGAGAATTGAGGCAATTGTAATTTAGGTAGTTCCCCATCGAGGGTATAAATCGTGGTCTATGTCAAACTGGTCAAGGCATTTTCCCACACCGTGATTAATAATATCATCAAGTGATTTTGGTTTGGTGTAAAATTCTGTTACTGGAGGCAAAATAACAATACCTAGTCTTGCAAGTTTTAACATGTTTTCTAAATTAATTGCAGATAACGGGGTTTCACGTACCATTAAAATTAATTTTCTAGATTCTTTTATTGTAACTCCAGCTGCTCTTGCAACAAGTGTGTCATCATATCCACTTGCAATTGCAGATAATGTCTTCATACTACATGGAGCGACAATCATCCCATCTACTCTATGAGTTCCACTAGAGATACTTGAAGCCATATTTTTTTCATCTGAAACATTTGTTGCAAGAGATTTGACATAATCAGATGTGAACTCTGTCTCCATTGGAATACATTTTTCGCCCCATTCAGAGATGATCAGGTGAGTTTCAATGTTTAATTTCTTAAGAGTCTCAAGCATACGAATTCCATAGATTACTCCAGTGCTACCAGTAATTCCAATGATTAGTTTCAATGAATCTAATTAGAATTCAGAGTATTTTATGTATTAGATGGAGTGGTTTTCTTACCACTAGATAGAAGGCTCATCATTTTTGAAAGAGGCCTTAAATTCCTTTTCTTCTCTTCTTCGTTTTAACCAAAGACTAATTCCGCCAATAGCCATTGCAGTTAGTAAAATTACACCTGCCATCTGCAATTCGAAACTATACAGCATGATTATGAAAAAACATCAATTTCAAAAAAATCTTGTGATTTTCTCCGATCCTGAAAAATGAAAATTAGCTATATTAGATCCTAGTTTCAAGGCATATTGTGATTAAAAGTTCTGAGATCAAGAAGATTGTTAATGAATACTCAGATGTCAAAATAGGGGTACTTGGAAGTCACTCAGCTCTTGAGATTATGGATGGGGCAAAAGATGAGGATTTTCAGACCAGGGTATTTTGCCAAAAAGGTAGAGAAGGCCCATATCAAAGATTCAATCGCATAGCAGATGAAATCACAGTTGTAGATAAATTCAAAGATATGGCATCCGCCAAATATCAAAAGGAATTAAGAGATTCAAATACAATTATCGTCCCACATAGATCACTTACTGTTTACCTAGGATACAAAACAATAGAAAATTCATTCAAAGTTCCAATTTTTGGAAATAGAAAATTATTCCAAGCAGAAGAAAGAACCGCTAAAAAAGGACAATACTATTTGTTAGAAAAAGCCAGAATAAAATATCCAAAATTATTCAAAGATCCTAAAAGAATCAACAAACCATCTATTGTAAAAGTTCAAGAAAAAGACAGGCCACTAGAAAGAGCATTCTTTACAGTATCATCATACAAAGATTACATACAAAAATCAGAAGATAAAATAAAGCAAGGAGTAATTGCCAGAAAGGATTTAGAAAAAGCAAGTATAGAAGAATTAGCAATAGGAACATACATGAATTTTAATTTCTTCCACACCCCAATTTCAAATCAAGTGGATTTTATTGGAATTGAAAGAAGATTACAAACAAACATCCATGATTACAATGCATTGCCAGCAAAAGAACAACTAGAGATGGATATTGATTTACAAAATATCGAAGTAGGTCACACTCCTGCAAGCATTAGAGAATCGCTACTTGAAAAAGTACTCAAAATGGGAGACAAATTTGTAAAAGCAGTCAAAAAAGAATATGCTCCAGGAATAATTGGACCATTCTCATTACAAAGTGTAATTACAAAAGATTTAGAATTAATCGTATACGATGTCTCATTAAGAGTTCCAGGAAATCCAATCGTGGCCACAACTAGTCCATATACAAAATATCAGTATGGACAAACATTTGGAGTAGGTAGAAGAATTGCAATGGAGATCAGACGAGCTCAAGAAGAAGATAGACTCGATGAAATAGTCACATAAAATTTAGATAAAAAGAAGAAAAAGGAGATTTACTCCAGTTTCAAAAGGATATTTTGGCTACCAAAGTCTTCGTTGATTCTAAAAGTATAACTTTTTGAAGAATCATACTCAAACTCAGTTCCACCATATCCGATGTTTGGACCAAAGAGGAAATTGAATTCTCTTGAATCACCAGGGTTCAACACAATTTGTCCACTCGTAAAGTCCATTCCAGAAAATATTGCAGCTTTATCTCGTTGAATACCCATTTCAGCTAATGCCATCTGAAGAGCATTAACGATTCCAAAATCTCCACTCCTGGACACCAATCGTTGTGTACATCTGTTTTGTAATCAGCAAGTTTAAGCACCATGCATTAAGATCTCCCGTTTGTTTGCATTTTTCTGAATGATTTTTTTGAGTGAATCATAAATTTCAGTACTAGTCATTGCTCTTCCAGAATATTTTAAGATAAAGTAATCAATATCACGTCCAATATTTTGTTTGAATAATTTCCCTAGTTGACCGGATTGATTTGCTTCAATATCAATTATGGTCTTAGCATCTTTTAACAAAGAATTAACATAATCAGTTGGAAATGGATGTAAAAGTTTTAGTTGAATAAATCCAATTGAAATTCCTTCTTTTTTGAGCATTTCTAATGCATCAAAAATAGGACCCTTTGTTGAACCCCATGAAATTATAGCATAATCTTCAATACCAAAAGATACCGCTTGTTCTACATCAGGGATGTTTTTGAGAATAACATCTAGGCGAGACATTCTCTTATCCATCATTTTTACACGTATAATTGGATCTTCACTAATATGACCAGTTTCATCAGATTCATCTCCAGTATTCCAAAATATCCCATTATCAATTCCCAATCTAGAACGAGGAGATATTCCATCATCAGTAAATTCAAATCTTCTATAACCGTCATCAACTTTTTCTAATAGTTTACCTCTATCAATTGAAATTTTTTGAGCATCAAATCTTTTACAGGTAATAACAGAACTTGCAAGAAATTTATCCATCAGATGAATAACAGGAACTTGAAAGCTATCTGCATAATTAAAACAGTTACCAGTATCATAGAAACTTTCTTCAATATCACCTGAAGCATAAACAATTTTTGGAAAGTCTCCATGTCCTGCATATATTGAAAAAAGTAAATCATCCTGACCATGTCTTGTTGGAAGACCAGTAGACGGTCCACTTCTTTGATAATTAGTTATAACAATAGGCACTTCATTAATTCCAGCCCAACCCAACATTTCAGCCATTAATGCAAATCCAGGGCCTGAAGTACATGTTGCAGAGCGAGTTCCAGTTAATGCACCACCAATAGTCATTCCCATTGCAGAGATTTCGTCTTCAGTTTGAATGACAGCAGTAGAACCAGGTCTATCTTCAGTTATTTCTAAAATTTCATTTGATTCTAAAAATACTGATTCATCAGAAGCTGGAGTAATTGGATAATAAGGTTGGAATCTACAACCACAGATCATCTTTCCTAATGCAGTTCCTTGGAATCCTTGAACCAAAAGAGTTTCAGATTCTTTTTTTGTTTTAGGATTAAGATAAAATGGTGAATGCACTACTGCTGTGTTTCTGCTGCTTGCATGCATTGCAACATCAGATTCTTTGTCAATTACACAGAGATTTACGTCATAAAGGGATGAAATCCAATATGAAATTGAAGTACCCAGAATACCTCCACCAATAATGGCAATATCATATTTTGACATAACTAAACTACAAAATCTGTACATTAATTGATTTTGAAATCAAAAATGACGCCGGGAGAGACTCTAGATTATAGAATAAATTCCAGTAGAAAATTATGCCTAATTATAGTCTAGGTGTCCATGTGATCTAACAAATCACCCTGAGGGTTTCGTCGTTAAAAGATGACAATGAGATTTGTGATGAATTACATTTATGATATCATCAAAAAGGGTTATTTCTTCCATGGATAGTTTTGGATAGTCCACGATTAACAAATTAATCTTGTTTTCTTTAACATAGTCAACTACCCAATGTGAGATATTGTCAGTCAATGCTAATTTTGTCTTAATGGGAACTCCCTGTTTCTGAGCAATCCGCTTCCAGTTTTCTAATTCTTCTTTAAGTTTTGTAATCTGATTTTGTGTTGTTTTCTTATCTGACTTTGTCTCAAAAAAAATAAAACTTTGGCGGAGTTTTATACATACATTCCATCACAGTCAATTCTGAATCAAATTTTTTAGCCATTTCAAGACCAAGTTCAAAGGATTTTTTGGTATGGGTCGGAGTGATGATTGCAACTTCTACTTTACGAAATGTCACATTATTAGTTCGCTACAATTGTAAATTAATACCATCCTATTTCCATTATTTTGGGTAAAAAAATAAACTCTAAATGTCATTCTCTCAAGTTCAGGTATGTTTTTAGTAATGTTTGCCTGATCTTCTGTTTGTGCAAAAGCATAATCTGCATATGATAAAGTTGTAAAAGATACGATAACTAGCAAGGCCAGTGCGACAGTAGGGAGTGTATCTTGTGTAAAGGATTTTTTACATTACCTGTTAGATATTTTTACAAATCACAGGATCATCCTAGATTTAGGTATACGGTATAAACATGACTATCAAAAGATAGTTTTGGCAATGATTACGCCATATTATGGTACAATCACTACAAATGGCTCAACATCAGAGTTATCTTTAGAGTCAGAGACCTCAACGTATATGGCATATGTAGCTGAAGTGACTCCAGTAGAATTTACCGTTATTGTCGCAGTACCGTTGGTGTAATCAGTTACCAAAACAGAGCCGTCTGGCATATCGCCATACTTGTCCAGCGTTGAAATCGTTATTGCATCACCTTCCGGATCTGTTGCGCTAACTGTAAACGTGGAAAGTGTGGATGTCAGCTGTACTGGTTCCTGGGTGACTATGCCGTCATACATTATCATAAACCCTGGCTCATCATTGCTTGCATTACTGCCAGTGTTACTTGCACTGAAGCTGTTAGTGCCAGTATTGCTAGCAGATGATGCAGTATAGACTGGACCAAGTGTCATTCCGCGTGGGTCATCAAGAAACGTCTCAGAGGCAAATACGCTTGATGTACCGTTTATGATACTTACAATGTTCTCATCGTCCTCATTTACAACAAACAGTACAGAGTTGTAATCAAGGCTCATGCCGTATGGTTCGTCAATAAGTGACATTACAGCCTGTATAAGGGAGCCGTCAGCAAGGTCTATCTCGTTTACGCGTCCTGCATCGCCTCCGCTCTGGTAAATAACAGAGTCACTGTCGCATGCAAGTCCAGATGCCCTGTCAGTGTCTGGTGGAGATGAGGCAGTGCCAGAGATTTCACCAAGGTATGTGCCGTCTGAATCATCGTAGTAAACTATTTCATCATGATACCTTTCTGCCACGTACATTCTGTCATCAGGACAAAACACCACATCAAGTACGGAGTATAGCGTAGGTGCGCCAGAAGTTG
>JAEFCZ010000011.1 GCA_016125975.1 Candidatus Nitrosopumilus sp. | reverse complement strand
TGCAGTATCTGCAAAATCAAGACTAAGTATTATACCAAGATACTAAAATCACATCTTTTTTCATTTTTTCATTTTTGATAGTAAAAGAAATATACAAACACATCATTGAGAATTCGTGGGTTCTAGAATATTTTACGGAATAGTTTCTTTGTTAGTAATTTCTACAGGATTTGCTTTTGCACAAGAATCATTGATTTCTATTCAAACAGATGATAACCATTATGATGAAGGAGACATAATTGTGATATCAGGAAAAGTTACAACTGTGATAGCAGAAACACCAGTAACACTTCAATTATTTACAGAAGGAACACTAGTAGAAATTGCTCAAATCACAGTTGCCCAAGATGGAACATTCTCACACACAGTAATTGCAGAAGGCCCATTATGGAGCAAAGAAGGAGAATATCTAGTAAGAGTATCATATGGAGAAGGGAATATAGCTGAATCCAAATTTGGTTTTACTCCAAAATCAGAGGCAGTAGAAACTACAACTAATTTTGAAGTTGATGCCGGGAATCATGGAACATTTGACGTTGAATATACAATCAAAGGAGGAGCAGTCAAAAATATGGTTGTAGATCCAGACATTTTTGCATTAGTAGTTCAGATTGATGCAATAGATGAGGGGAGAATTAATTTAGATTTACCAAGAGAGTATATTGGTGCTGAAAAACAAGATGGGAAAGATGACACTTTTATTATTTTAATTGATGGAAGAGAAGTCATATATCAAGAATCAGTAATGCATTCAGATTCTAGGGTAATTACAATAAATTTTGAACAAGGTGACTCATATATTGAAATTATTGGCACATATGTCATTCCAGAATTTGGAGCAATTACAATAATGGTGTTACTAATAGGGATTATAACAATTGTAGTTTTAACTAAAAATAAATTTCAAATGAAAATTTAATTTTTTGAAAAAGAATATTTTTCTTTAAATGGCGATACTGATCTTAACTCTTCTATAACCTTTTTCAGAATTTCCACTGTTTGTTCAATTTCTTTTTGATCATTGAATATTCCAGTAGTCAATCTTAGAGAACCAGTAATTTGTTCATGTGAAAATCCCATTGCCTGTAAAACATGAGATGCTTTTTGAGTATGTACAGAACATGCAGAACCAGTAGATGCGGCAATACCATACTCATCAAGTTTGATTATTAGATCCTCACCATTTACTCCAAGAAAAGTAAAATGGGAATTATTTGGTAAATGATATTCAGGATGACCATTAACAGTTACTTGAGAAATTTCAGATAGTACATTTTGAACCAAGACATCTCTAAGTTTTTTCATTTGAGAAATATTTTCAGATAAATTAGTTTTAGCAAGATCACATGCTTTACCAAAACCAACAATATTTGCAACATTTTCAGTACCAGAGCGCAAACCATGTTCCTGACCACCACCAAGAATCATAGGATTAAGTGAAATGCCTTTTTTGACATAAAGTGCACCAATGCCTTTTGGCCCATAGATTTTATGAGATGAAATAGAGAGAAGATCCACGCCTAATTCATTAACATCTATAGGTACTTTGCCTACTGCTTGTACAGCATCTGTATGAAAAATAACGTCATTTTCATGACAAATTTTAGCAATTTCCAAAATTGGTTGAATTGTGCCAATTTCATTATTTCCAAACATAATTGAAACAATTCTAGTTTTTTCAGAAATTTGATTTTTCAAATCAGATGGGTCAACCATACCAAATTTATCAACTGAAAGATAAAGTACATCAAAGCCATCTTGAGATAGTTTTTTGCAGGGTTCTAGAATTGCATCATGTTCAATTGAAGATGTTATGATTTGACCAGAAGAATATTTTGTTAAAATTCCTCTTAATGCAGTATTATTTGATTCTGTACCACCAGAAGTAATGAAAATTTCAGAAGGATCGGCATTTATCAAAAATGCAATTTGTTTTCTTGCTTTTTCAATTGCCTTACGGGATAATCTTCCATAACGATGAATAGAAGAAGGGTTTCCATATTGTTCTTTAAGGTACGGAAGCATGAAGTCTAAGACATCAGAATGAATTTGAGTAGATGCGGCATTATCAAGATAAATCAATCTGTAATCACATTAATTTTTCCTGGTTTATACCCTTCTTGATCAATTTCAACAGAAGTAAATCCAATCATCTTTAATTTTTCTGTGATTTTATCTAATATCACATTGTTAAATTCAGAAATATCATTTTTTTCTACTTCAATTTTTGCAGAACCATTCAAATCACGAACACGTACTTGTTTAACTTTGGTGAGTTGTTTAACAAGGATTTCACCAAACTCGATTCTTGTTAATTTCTCAGCAGTAACCCTTTGACCCCAAGGAATACGGGAAGCCAAACAAGAGTTTGAAGGTTTATCATGAACAGATAAGCCAATAGATTTTGCAATTTCTCTAATTTGAGACTTTGAGAGATTTGTTTCAACAAGAGGACTTCTAATTCCATTTTTTCGTAATGCATCAATTCCAGGCCTATAATCTCCCAAATCATCTAGATTTGTTCCATCAACAATTACATCTACATGGTGTTTTTTTGCCAAATGTATCAAGTGATCACCCAATTCGAGCCTGCAATGAAAACATCGAGTTGAATCATTTTTCACAAATTCTTCATTTTCAAGTTCACTATAATCTAAGAAAAGTTGGTTTATTCCTATTTCAAAGCATACTTGTTTTGCAGTTTCAAGCTCTTCTTCTGAGAGAGTTTTGTAATCGGCAGTTACTGCAATTGCAGAATCACCTAATTTTTGATATGCAGCATATGCAACAAGTGCACTATCAACACCTCCAGATAATGCAATTATTACCTTATTTTTATCAGCAAACCAATTTTTTAATTCATCAAGTTTTGACATTTAATTCTCCAGTTTTTCAATCTCTTTTCTAAGTAATGATTCTGTTTCTTTAATTGATTTTCCAAGAGTATTTGAGATATTTTTCAAATCATCAAATTCTATTTTAAAATCAATTTTTCCTTTGAATGATGATTTTTTATATCTAATATCAAAGGATTTCCCATCAATTGTTAGTGAAATGTTTTCATTTGTTCTAGGTACAACAAATCTTGTAGATTCAGATATTCTAACACCTAATGTACCAGTTTCAAGAACTAATGTATCAACTATTTCATCAATATTTTGATCATCACAAATTACAGATACAAGATTTGTAGGTCTACCTTTTTTAGTAATTCCATGAAAAATTGAAACGTCTCTAGCATCTTTTTGCATAATTTTTTCGATAAGATTTCCAAGTATTTCGCCAGAAATATCATCAACATTTGTTTCAAGAATTTTTACTGAATCAATTTCCAAATTACTAGCAGACCCTCTAACTAATTTCAATACATTTGCAAATTTTTCAAAATCTTTCTGGCCTGCTCCATAGCCAATTGAATTAATTTTCATTGAAGGGTAATAATCCATAGAAGTGTTTGTCAAATTAGCTAAAATACACGCACCAGTAGGAGTTGTTAATTCTTCATCAGCATTAGTTCCTTTAATTTTCAGGTGAGAATTTTTAAAAATCTCAAGGATTGCACTGGCAGGATTAGACATCGTACCATGTGAAAAAGTTACACTTCCACCACCAACAGAAATAGGCATGCAAATAATTTTTTCATCAAACAATCCTAAATCATCTAGAGCAATTGTGATTCCAACAATATCGACTAAAGTATCAATACTAGAAGCCTCATGAAAATGAACAGTGTCTTCTGGAACGCCATGAATTTTTGATTCAGAGGAAATAAGTGAATTTATACATGATTCAGAAAACATTCTTGCTTTATCTGAAAGACCTAAATTTTGAGTAGAATCATTAATTGCTTTTTTAATTTCTGAGCCTTTTTTTTCATGAGAGTGCTTATCGATTTCTAGGATTAATTGGAGTGAATCAATTCCATGTTTTTTGATTTTTTGAAAATCAATTTTGTTTATTGTTGAATCTGAAAAAAATTTTTCAGATTTTTTAATTCCATCAATAACTTTTTCCTTATCAGCTCCCAAATCAACTAAAGAAGAAAGAAGCATATCTCCAGATATTCCTGCTATTTGAGGATCAATTACCAAAACCATTGATTAAAAATTATCAAAAATGCTTATAAATTCGTCTGATCGGTCTGATATTTCATTAGATTTAATTATTGAAAATTAACAGCGAGTTTTATGATTACTATTATAGGTTCAGGCAAAGTAGGCGGGGACGCTGCACTATTCTCAGCATTAAAGCGATTAGATGATCAAATTTTGTTATTAGATGTTGCTGAAGGATTACCTCAAGGAGAAGCAATGGATATCAATCACATGCTTTCAGAGCAAGGAATTGATGTTGATGTAAAAGGTTCAAACAATTTTGAAGATATGAAAGGTTCCAATATCGTAGTAGTGGTAGCAGGTTCTGGACGAAAACCAGGAATGACTCGCATGGATCTTTTGAAAATTAACGCATCGATTATAAAAAGTGTAGTAGACAATATTAAAAAATATGCAGATGACTCTATGATTATTCCAGTAACCAATCCATTAGACCCAATGGCATACATCACATACAAAGTATCAGGATTTGATAGAAGTAGAGTATTTGGAATGGGGGGTATGCTCGATTTATCTAGATTTAGACAATTTATTCATGAGGCAACTGGACATTCTCGTGATTCTATTAGAGCACTAGTGATTGGAGAACATGGTGAAAACATGTTGCCTTTACCAAGATTTTCATCGGTTTCAGGAATTCCTTTGCCATCATTGCTTCCTAAAGAAAAGTTAGATGAATTAGTTCAAAACACAAAACAAGTTGCAGCTAAAGTAATTGAGTTAAAAGGTGCTACAGTACATGCACCAGGAAATGCAATTTCTGCAATTGTTGAATCGGTCGTAAGAGATAGAAAACAAGTAATTCCAGTAGCAACCTATCTTGATGGAGAATATGGTCATTCAGATGTTACAGTTGGAGTTCCAGCTATAATTGGAAAGAAAGGTGTAGAGAAGATCATCGAACTGGATCTAAACAATGAAGAAAAACAAGTCTTTGACAAAGCAGTTGAGAGTGTTAAAGGCGCAATATCAGGTATTGAGATCTAAGCCTTTTTTTATCCATACACAGGAAAATCATTATTGGAAATAAATGAAGTTCTAAAATCTGTAAAGGCAGGAAAGATTTCGGTTAATCATGCAAAGAAGCTTCTATCACTATATTCGATTGAAGAGATAGAAGGGATTGCCAAAATAGACATTAACAGAAGAAATAGGAGAGGGATTCCAGAAATAATTTTTGCAGAGACAAAAGAGCTTGATGAAATTAAAAAAATCATAAAACGAACTTTAGAAAAATCAAATTCAGTAATTGTTTCAAGAATAAAAAAAATAGATTATCCAAAAATTCAGGCGTTTGCAAAAAAATTAAAAGTCAAAGTCAAAACAGGAAAAAAATCATCCACGTTATTATTATTTAAAAAACCAATCAAATTTCAAGGTGGAAAAGTAGGTATTCTGACTGCTGGAACTTCAGACATCGGAGTAGCAGAAGAATCAAGATTAGTATGCGAAGCAATGAATTGTAAATGCATCACAAGTTACGATGTAGGAGTGGCTGGAATTCAAAGAATATTTCCAATATTAAAAAAAATGGTAGAAGAAGATGTTGATTGTATTATAGTAGCTGCTGGAATGGAAGGAGCATTAGCCACATTAGTTTCTACAATGGTAGACATCCCAATAATTGGAATTCCAACATCAGTTGGGTATGGTTATGGTGAAAAAGGAATTGCAGCTCTTGCCTCAATGCTTCAAAGTTGTTCATTAGGATTATCTGTTGTAAACATAGACAACGGCATTGCAGCTGGTGGAATTGCAGCAAATATTGCAAACAGAGCAATTAGAAAAATAGAATAAGTAAAATTCACAAGTCATTGAGCGAATTAACCTCGTAAATGATATATAACATAATTAAACGAAGTGTGATAGTTGGCCGGCAAACGTGTTGTACTTACTGCTGATCGTAGTTTAATGACAAATTATAGAGGAAATTTTCTGTATGGATTTATCGCATGTGGACCATATGAAGTTCTTCCTGAATGGGTTTTTGATAAAGTATTTTGTCCTTCAGTTGAAACAGACCCAATTACAGGTGAAGCAAAAGTTGCACAAATTGGATTAAGACGAATTGAAAGTTCATTGATTCAAGGAGATTACAAAAGAGATGATGTATTTATAGGACATCCAGATATGTTACACAAATCAATTGGACCAGATACCAAAGTTGTAGGTATCAACGTAATGGATCCATTAGGAATGGCACCAGTTACCACAACAATGTCACCAGAAAAATTGTCATATGTTGCAATGAAATTTAAAAAAATGTGTGCAAGTATTATTCAGCTCAAAAAGAAATATGATTTCAAAGTTGTTGTTGGAGGAAACGGAGCATGGGAATTAGCAAAATCAGATAGAATGAAGATTCACGGAATAGATACAGTCGTAGTTGGAGAAGCAGATGAATTAGCAGTTGATTTATTCCAAGATTTAGAGAAAAATGATGCACCAGAATTAATGCATTGTTTTGTAAGAAATCTTGAAAACATTCCAGTAATTGAAGGTCCTACAATCAATTCTTTAATTGAAGCAATGAGAGGGTGTGGAAGAGGTTGTGACTTTTGTGATGTAAATAAAAGATCAAAGAAAGATCTTCCTATAGAAAGATTACAACATGAAGCAAAAACCAATTTAGATTATGGTTTTGATTCAATCTGGTTACATTCTGATGAAATGTTACTTTATGGATGTGACAACAGAGACTTTGTTCCTAACAGAGATGCAATTACAGATTTGTGGAAGTCATTAAAAGGACTTGGTGCAAACTTTATTGGAACAACACATATGACATTTTCTGCAGTAGCTGCAGATCCTACATTAATGCAACAGATTTCCCACATCAATGGACAAGACAAATCAGGAAGATGGCTTGCAACTAATTTAGGAATTGAAACAGTTGCACCAGACATGGTAAAGAAACATCTAGGTGTTAAAACAAGACCATTTTCAACAGAAGAATGGGGAAGTGTAGTTAGAGAAGGTGCAAAGATTCTCAATGAAAATCACTGGTTCCCAGCTGCTACAATCATTATTGGTTGGCCTGATGAAACGCCTGACGATGTTCAATTTACAATTGACATGATGAGTGACTTTAGAGAGATGGACTTTAGAGGATTAGTAGCACCATTATTGTATCAAGACTTTAGTGAAAAGAATTCAATGCACTTTGGAAATTTGAATGAGGCTCAATTTACTCTATTTTGGAAATGTTGGGAAAATAACCTACGTGTTATCAATGATATCATTCCAATTATTCTTAGAAACAAAACATACGGACCGCCAATGAAGGTCTTCATGTATGGAATTCTAAAAGCAGGAACATGGGCAATCATGAGATATCTCAGAGGATTATGTAAAGACCTCTTTAATGGAAGAACACCTGATGAGATAATTGACAAATATGCTAGAAGTAGATCAGTATCTGCTCCAAAAATTCAAACAAAGAAATTATAGATTTTTTATAGCTTCATCTGCTATAGTGTTTCGTTTTGGTGTTAAAGAGATAAAGTAAACTTTGTCTGCTCTTTCAACATTATCAACTTTTTTGTATGATTTTGATGGCACATCAAACTCATAGATTCCAGATTCTAAAGATCCTTTGACATACAACATGAGATATGTTTCTCCAGTAGAGGGACTAAGGGGAATAAACGACATGATGTAATCCTTGTAAGAATGAATTGGCATTGTATTTTTCATTGGAGGTGCAGCAGATGCCATATACATGAAGATATCCTCAATTGTATCAAACTCCTCATATTCAATATGCATTAAATTAGATAATGCGTTTCAATATAATAACTTAGAGTAGTTCTTTAGGATTACTTTCGTGACTTAATTGATTTATGAACTTTGAATCCAATCAATGCTGGTGCTGCAATATATATTGCCAAGTTAAGTGCAATTACAGATATTCCTAATCCTAAGACTTCAACTTCGGAACCATCTTCAGCTAATGTCATGAT
>JAEFCZ010000078.1 GCA_016125975.1 Candidatus Nitrosopumilus sp. | reverse complement strand
TTGTAACTGTCTGTTGTGCTGTTGCAATCAATCCATTAGCGTCAGTTGCAGTCCAGGTGATTGTAGTGTCACCTAGTGGGAATGTTGCGGGAGCATCGCTAGTGATTGCAGGATTTGGATCAGTGTCATCAGTTGCTGTTGCTAGACCGTAATCAGCTGAGGTAAGTGGTGTATCAACTGCTGTTGCTTCTGTACTAAATGCTGCTGGTGCTGTGATAACTGGTGCCACGTTGACCTCGTTAACTGTGATTATAATCTCCTCAAAGTCAGATGCTACTCCGTCTGAAACTGTAACGTTGAATGTGAATACTCCGTCTTGTGCTTCAGATGGTGTCCAGGTAAAGTTTCGTATATTGCAGAAGACATTGGTTGAGTTATGAGTTCTAAAGGATCCCACTGTGCACCAACAAGTAAAGCAGCTTTAAGTTCGCGAGGAGTTAATTGTGGAAATGCATCAACATCACGTGAAAGCACTAAAGAAGAAACACCTGCAACATGAGGAGATGCAAAACTAGTACCAGAATTGAGATCGTATGATGTACCACCTAGTGGCATATTGATATCCACACCAGGAGCAACAATTTCAGGTTTTAATCGACCATCAGGAGTAGGGCCATGACTACTGGTAGGAGAAATAAGATAGTCACTAGCATCAAATGGATTAGCGTCATTAAATGAAATAGAACCAACCTCAAGAGAATTTTCAGCACAATGTGGCGGAACTACAGTTCTAAGAGTAAATCCTTGATTGCCAACAGCACCTACAATGAAAACACCTTGATCAACTGTTTCATCTACAATTGCAGAGAAGGTATCACTTGTTGCAGATGTACAGTCTGAAGTACTGTTAGGAAAACCGACACTTAGATTAATTATATTAGCACCCTGTCTAAGCGCATAATCCATTGCAAGAGTAAATGCACCAGTTCCCCATTGATTAGGTCCTTCAGCAAAGTCATCAGGATGAGATTTTCCAATTTGAAGATCGATAATATCAGATCCAGGAGCAACGCCTTCATGAGAGGACATGCTAGCTCCAGTACTGGCAATCACTCCTGCAACTTGAGTCCCATGATTGATAGGAGTGGTTATAGCTTGTTGTGTACAGGGGGTAGAATTGTCTTCACATATAGCATGTGAGATCACAGTAGTGCCTTCAGGTAAATCATCATGTGAAACACCAGAGTCCAACACAGCTATACGAACACCACTACCATCCACCATCAAAACTCCAGGTTGTGCATTAATTACAGACTTGGAACCATCAAGTAATGGAATAATCTTACCTTCACCATCACCAATTTGAACAGCATATTGAGATTCAACTAATTTTGATATTTTTGTTACAGGTAGAGGCAACTACAAAAGATAACACTTTTGCCTTGTAGACAGATCTAGCATCATATTTATCAAATAATTCTTGTTCAATTGTATCTTTTACAAGATCATTTTGTTCATGAAGGATTTTTCCTTGTTCCGCATACTTAGGTACAGTGATTATAACATCATAATAATCAGTAGTGACAGAAACAGGTAAAGAATCAACATCAGTACTATTTATTCTAGATAATGCAAGATAATGATCTAATTTACCAGAAGCTTTGGCATTAAGCATTTCAAGTGTTTTTTTGTAGAATGTAGAATCTAATTTATTCTTCATTGCTTCTAGTTTAGAAGATACATTAGCTGATGGTAAGTAAGATTTGCTTTCAATGACAAATTCTTGTTCAGAAAGTTGAGGAACAGTCCATTCCAATCTATCAGCTAATCCGTTAGCATCAGTATCAACAAACTCAACATTAAAGATAGGATCATCAATTATATTGATCTTATTTCCATCGACCATCCAAAATAGTTGGAATTCGATACCTTCAAGAACAAGTTCTTCAGGAATATCAGTATACGATGTAACATTAGCATAATGAAGTGTTGAATCATGTTTTACAGTTACAAGTTTGTTGTAAATATCACTAGTGGATTGATCAGATTCTACAGTGTATGGTGAAGGAGTAGTAAAAGTTACAAGATATTCAGTAGTTGTTTGATTGATTACTAGTAGTTTTGTATCTTTGTTTTCTTGAACTATTTCATCTACTTGTTCCATAGATGCTAAATCTAATGGTGCAATAGCCATCATATTATCACCATCATCATCAGAAATAATTTCGGTGTTATTGTTTAGTAGATTTACAACTATATTTTCAGCATCATCAGGTAGTTCAATAATAATATCTTCAATATTTTCTAGATTATCAAGACTAATAACTTGTTCCCAAGTCACAGATTTCCCAATTTCAACATCATCATGATGTAATGTTGACTCTACATTAGTAAGTGTTGTTACATTAGCAAGTGTTGTTACATTAGCAAGTGTTGTTACATTAGCAACAAACGATTGTTCTTCTATAATTTGAGCAAGAATTTCTTCTAGACTTAAGGGTAAGGGTAGTGCATAATCATTTTTGGTTTGTTCATACAATGCATAGATTAGTTCATCATCTAAGACATAATCATACAACAATACATCATCAATTTCACCAGAGAATTGATTGTTGGGTGTAATTTGTTCATTTTTAGTTGTTAATGATGCACCAATTATGATATCTTCTTCGGATGTAATATTTTCAACTGCAGTAGTTTCTAATTTTCCATCAGTTGTAAGAGTTGGAATACCATCAATATTTTGAGTACCTTCTCGTGTACCATTTACAAAAATTCCAATACTTTCACCATCAAATGTGGAAGATAGAAAAGACCAGCCTTCGGAAATAATACTAGTGGATTCCACAGTAGTCCATTTTATACCATCAAATACAGAGAATTTAGCAATTTTTTCAGGATGAATATTGTTGGCGATTGTAAGTGAGAAAGATTTTTCCTTGCTCAAAACAGTAAATTCTGGGGAACCTGAAGAATAATCAGGATTTACCCATGCAGTGATAGTCAATCCATTAAGATCATTAGTAACCGTGACATTTTCAATTTGGATAAAATCATCTTGGCCGTTTAAATTCAGAGGGGCAGATTCAGATTTGCTGGATGTATCATTGTTGCTCAAAGACGAGAGGTCATCAAATTGAAATGACAGGCTAGCTTCTGGAATAATAATTTCAAAGTCTGTAGAGTTTGTCGGTAGTGGGTCTGTAGAGTTTGTCGGTAGTGGGTCTGTAGAGTTTGTCGGTAGTGGGTCTGTAGAGTTTGTTATGTTAACAAGTACATCAGACATAGATTCAGATAATGTTTGATTGTTTATTTCTTGAGCAAAAGCTAATCCTAAATTACTAGAAGCATAAAGAGGGATAATACCGAAAGGAGAAACTAAAATCAAAATAAAACATAAAGAAAAGAATTTTTGTGCATCAACGCTTAATGATTTAGATTTAATTATATTGAAATCAGATCGAAATAAAATAAATGCCGCAAAAGGAAAAACTATTAATGTTAAAAAAGAAATTTGTTGTTCATCATTAAATTCAATTAAATCAAAAATAGTATTAATTAAACTAGAAAAAAATTGTTCATTATTGACAACATTATTTATGGTAGTATCAGCAAATGCAAAATTATTCAATAGAACAAATAATGATGAAAATATTATGATTGGAATCAACAATAATTGATAAAATATTATTTTCATATGCCTCCAAAAAAATAATTTATGAACTGTACTTAAGTGATCGATTGATCTTTATCAATCATAAAATTGTGAATATAATGACTAGATTTTTGATCACAAGAAAAAAAGTTTGAAATTCAAATATGATCATCATAGATTAGCAATACAAAATTAAAAATAATTTTTGATAAAAACAAGATAGATTTGAAGAATAGAACAACTTATGAAGGTTAGATTAGGAAAAAAGATCATGAAACATGTTTGGATAATAATTCCATTAGTTTTGTTGATGATAATTGGAACACAAAAAGCATTAGCAACATGTGTTGAAGATGAAGATTGGCCAGATAAACCATGTTACATGGTACAGGGGGAATTTTTTACATTAAAAGAAAAACAAGCAGGATGGTTAGAATATTATCAATACAAAGGAAATGATTGGTTAGTAAAGAAAGATATAGAAATGCAAAACGCCATAGAATCAAAAACATTAAAACAGTGGATACATCAAAATCCTAAACCAATAAACCATCAAAATGAAAACAATGAAAACTACAATTATTGGTTTCTTCAATATATTTATCATCAAACACCACATTATGAAAATGGAAAATATGTTTCTAACAATTTTGAATCCCCCATTTATCAATTTAAACAAGGAAAACCTTTTGGAAAAATTGAATGTAATAATGATCTAATATTAGTAAAAAGATCAAGTGACAAATCACCTATGTGTATCAAAGAGAGTAATGTAAAAAAATTTTTAACAAAAGGGTTGACGGTGCCAAGCTCAGTATTAATAGAATTTTTTACAGATAAAGACACCTATCAAGTAGGGGAATCCATTCCAATTACTATGAAAAATACAGGTGAAACAGTGTTAGAAGGACGTTCAACTCCATGTGGTTTTGATATTTTAAATGAGAATAAAAAAAGAGTGAAATCTTTATGGGGAAATGCGTTAGCATTATGTAAATTGTACCCAAGTGAAAAAATAACAAGTACTTGGGACGCAGTATCTTCTTCAGTGGAATACACAAGTCAAGGAGTTAGATTATACACAAGCGAGCCTGTAAAATCAGGAACTTACACACTACATGCAGAGTATAATGATCCTAGTTTAGAACAAAGACATGATTTTGAAAAACAAATAAAAATAATTGACCCAAATAATGCATTTGAATTATTAAATTCAATACCATCTTCGGAATACATTAAAATGCTAAAAGATTCGGAATTAGTGTTCTCAGGAAAACTAGAATCAAAAATACAGCAAGGGTCTACGGATTCATATGATTTAGAATTTAACATAATTGAAAATTTTAGAAATACAAAAGATCACAAAATGACAGTTTACACGCATGAAGGTGCCTGGAAAGATTGTGCAGGACTAGAAGAAGATTCGGAATATCTGATATTTGCATCACGCAAGAGTCAGGGCACAATGACATGTTATAATGCAATTATTCTACCAACAAATGTAACAGATGAATTTAGAGAATTCTCATCAAACATTCCATGGTGGTTAAATGTGTCATATACAGATCAAAACATAGCTGAAATTAAATGGCTTGAGACAAATTATTCAAGATCAGATACAGGAATTGTAAGATTGGTTGATCCGGACATGGATTTGGATCAAGAAAAAACTGACAATGTCATAGTGAAAGTATGGTCAAACGCAGACACCAAAGGTATCGATCTCGTAGTAACTGAAACTAATGTGTCCACAGGAGTATTCGAAGGAGAAATAATCTTTTCAGACAAACAATCATTAGATTACGAACTACAAGTTGCAAAAGACGATAAAATCATTGTAGAATACATAGATAAAACATTACCAGAGTCAGTCAATACTGATGAGTTTAGTATTATTGCAGAATCAAAAATAAGTTGATCACAGAGATTCAACTCATCTCAAGAATTATAGATCTAAAGCAGAGTACAAAAAATGGACGCCGCAAGATAGTTGAATTAAATAATTGTCATAGGAATGAAATCTATGAATTATGAGGTAGTTATTGCAGGCGGAGTGTTGGAAGATGTTGTAACAGCAAATGCAACGTTGGATGCAACAGGAGCTGTTCCACCGGTGTTGATTGCATAAACCCTATAATCATATTGAGTAGAACCAGTCAAACCCAAATCAGAATAACTTGTAGCAACAGGTCCAGTGTTTGCAATCAAAGTACTAAAGACAGATTCAGAGTCAGATTGTCGTTCTATCAAATAGCCAACAATAGGAAGACCTCCATCACTAGGAGCACTCCATGCCAAATCAATTTGTGATGAAGATATTGCTATCGCAGACAAATCAAGAATTTGTCCTGGCAAGGATGCAGGCTTTGGACCAAATGCCAAGTCCCAAGGAGCTTGATTTACTACAAAGTCAACTGAGATTACAGTACGGTCAAATTGACCGGCGGTACCAACAGGAAGAGGCCCTTTGAAGAGTACTACATCATGATCGTCTTCATTGACGACATAAAGATCTCCTACAGAATCAAAGACAATAGCACTTGGATCATCTACAAGGCCACTGATTTCTTCATTGAATTGCCCAAGAGACGCACCAGTGATTCCATCAATTTTTACCACATCATTATGATCATCGTTTCCAGCATAGAGATTGCCATCAGGTCCCCATGCAATACCTTGAGGATCATCTAAATCATCATTGGATGAAAATACAGCATCCCCAGAAATTCCTGAAATTCCAAGTGCTTGACCTGTAGTTCCATGATATCTCAAAATTTGATTATTACTAGAGGAAGCATACAAGTGTCCATCTGGGCCCCAAGCCATTTTTTCAGGAGTGGATAAACCAGTTGTAGCAGTTGCATCGCCAAACACTTCAACAAAGTTTCCAGTTAATGCATCAATTTTTACAATAGTATTATCAGCAAAGTTTGCAACAAGCAGATATGTATCATCTTGACTAAACAACAATCCTGCAGGATTATCTATACCGACATTAGCAAATAATGCATCACCCGGAATTCCAGATACGCCTAATGGCTGACCCGTTGTTCCATGATATCGCAATATTTGATCATTTATGCTACTTGCAACATATAGATGAGAATCAGGACCAAATGCTAAAGCCTGAGGGCCATCAAGACCTCAACTACAGATCTTCTTCATGTTAAGTGTCGAGACCTGATGTTTATTCTTATGTTTTCTTAAAAAATGATGATAATATTCCATCATTTTTGATTATTTAGGTGGATCTTTCTTAAATAGGATTGATAATTTCGGTTGAAGCAAAATCATTCCCATCTAAAGTTAGGACATCCAATCGCTCAACATCATAACAATAAGAAACATTTGGGTGATTGAACGGAAGTCCATTTTCAGGTAAAGGATGAACAGCATATGCGGTAGTAAATGAGCCTAAAACCACTAAAAACAATAAAGGAATTAATAATAATTTTTTTCAAGGAAGAGATTTCCCAGCTGCAAGGTCAAGCGGAATTCCATTTGGATGATGAACGTTAAAAGCAAGAAGAGAATCATCGGTGACAGTACCAATGGCACCATCAACAACACTAGCGGATGATTGTAATGTGTATTTACTAAATTGAGCTAAAATTGGATAATAACGGCCATCAGGGAAAGGACCAAGATCAGAATGAGCTAAATGAATTAAAATTTTTTCGCCAATCTCAAATTGGGCAGCGTCAGGTGGAAAATGATATTTATCAATATATTTATGGCTCGTAAGATAAAATGTAAATTCATCATCAGACAAATTTCCTTTATAGATTTTTTCAATTGAAATTGTAATTGGAACAAATCCCATTATTTGTTGTTGATTCGTTAATGCTGAGACAGGTCCACCTAAATTCCAATCAACAGGATTATCAATAGATAAAACAGTACCTTGAAGAGTAAAGATAACATCATCTTTAACATCTTTAACATCAGTAGTTACCCAAAGTGATTCTCCAGATTCAGTTACAAATTTTGGGTTGATTTTTGTGATGTCTGATGGAATGTATGTTGGGATTTTTGATTCACTTGAAATATTACTTTCATCAACAAAAGTACCGGAAAACACAACCATAACAATTACAATGCCTATTACAGCAATAGCAGAACCAACAATAAATGGAGAGTTTTTTTTCAAGATCAATCACTCCCAACGTAATAAAAATTTAAGAGGGCAATACATGGAATGAAAAATAAATTCATAACTTCTTGAGATTATAATTGCTGATGATTAAATATTTTTTGATCGCATCAAAGCCTAAAAAATAAAATGCATACATAAAAAATAGATCTGATCATACAAACATTCCATCTTTGAAATTGTTTCTTTAAATAACAAAATTCTCAAGAAGGACTGTTGGGTTTAAGGGAAATCGAACTAAAAGAAGAGTATCGTTCAGACAGAGACGACATTGTCGCAGAGTTTTTCCTTCCCTGCCTGAGTAATTGTATAGAATATGACAGATGTGTGGATTTTTTGTCAATTCAGACACTAGCTACAATTTCTTTGGCA
>JAEFCZ010000001.1 GCA_016125975.1 Candidatus Nitrosopumilus sp. | reverse complement strand
CGGGTTCGGGAGATGGTTCTGGAAGTCCTGGTGGTTCGGGTTCTTGTTGAGTCTCAACTGCAAATGAAGGTGTCATACCAAATAAAATAACAATTACAACCAAGCCAAATACAAAACTAGTTTTCATTTTTTGCACCAAAGAATTTAGGACAATTTTGTATATGAATATGATTACTAATTTCTATTAATGAAAAAGAAGATTATTTGTAGAAATCAGGTTCTTGATCTCTTTTTTGTTTTGGTAGATCCTCCATTACCGCCTGGACCACTTCGTTGTGATTGTATGTCAAGTGTCTGAGAAACTTTGCAGATTCATCTGCTCTAGTTTTTTCATCAGCAAATAACATCTCAGGACTACTCAACTCTGCCATCATTGTGTTGCATTCTTGGCAAGGGTCAAAGTCAAGATACAGTTTCATGTTTTTTCTCATTTTCTTTAGTATTTAGACTATTTTATGGATTGAGTGAGAGGAGCCTCTTTTTTTCGAGGCTTGACCTTGTCAATTGCGTCAATTAGTTCCTGTTGAGATATCTTGATGTCTTTGACATTTTGTGCTTTGCCGCCAACGTATTTCTTGAGTGCTGTAATTGCTGCTCTGTTTGCAACTGCAGCAATTTCTGCTCCACTAAATCCATCAGTCAACTCTACAAGTTTTACAATATCTACATCGCTTGCAAGTGGTTTCTTTTTGGTATGAATCTCAAAGATGTTTTGTCTTCCTTTTGCATCAGGATTTGGAACTTCAATGATTCTATCAAATCTACCTGGTCGAAGTAATGCGTCATCTACAATGTCTAGTCGGTTTGTCGCACCAACTATCAATACATTGTGTAGTTCTTCTAATCCATCAATCTCAGTTAGAATTTGAGATACCACGCTTTCTGTTACATGTGATTCCGAACCGCCACTGCCTCTTCGTGGTACAAGTGCATCTACTTCATCTAAGAAAATTATACATGGTGCAGCTTGTCTTGCTTTTCTGAAGATTTCTCTGACTCCTTTTTCAGATTCTCCTACCCATTTTGAGAGTAGTTCTGGTCCCTTTATGCTGATAAAGTTAGATTCTGTCATTTTTGCAAGTGCTTTTGCAATCAATGTTTTACCAGTTCCAGGGGGACCATGAAGTAAGATTCCTTTTGGTGTTTCAACATCTACATAATCAAATGCTTCTTTGTGTTTGATTGGCCATTCAACTGCTTCACGTAATTCTTCTTTTAGTTCATCAAGACCACCAACATCATCCCAACTTACATTAGGAATCTGTACTTGAACTTCACGTAATGCACTTGGTCTGACTTCTTTTAGCGCATCTCTAAAGTCCTCACTAGTAATCTCTATTTTTTGAAGAATTTCTGAAGAGATTTTTTCTTCATCAAGATCAATTTCTGGAAGAATTCTACGAAGTGATCTCATTGCAGCTTCTTTAGATAATACTTCCAAGTCAGCTCCAACAAATCCATGTGTTGTCTTTGAGATTTGTTCAAGGTCTACTTTCTCATCTATTGGCATTCCACGTGTATGAATTGAAAGAATTTCAAATCTTCCTTCATCATCAGGAATTCCAATTTCAATTTCTCTATCAAATCTACCTGGTCGTCTAAGAGCTGGATCAATAGAGTCTGGTCTATTAGTAGCTGCAATCACTACAACTTTACCTCTTGATTTCATTCCATCCATCAAAGTCAAAAGTTGAGAAACTATTCTCTTTTCAACTTCACCTGAAACTTCGTCTCTTTTTGGAGCAATAGAATCTATTTCATCAATGAAGATTATGCTTGGAGAATTTTCTTCAGCTTGGTTGAAAATTTCTCGAATTTTTTCTTCACTTTCTCCATAGTATTTTCCCATAATTTCAGGGCCGCTAAGTGAGATAAAGTGAGCATTAGTTTCTCCAGCTACTGCCTTTGCAAGCAATGTCTTTCCTGTGCCTGGAGGGCCATACAACAAGACTCCTTTTGGAGCTTCTACACCTATTTTATCAAATAGTTCTGGATGTCTCATTGGCAATTCAACCATCTCACGAATTTTTTGGACTTCATTTTTAAGACCGCCTAATTCGTCATATGTTATTCTTGGAACAGATGCATCAATTGATTTTGTCATTGTGCCAAGTTTGAAGATTGTGTTTTCGGTAACAATTACTGGTTTTGATGGTTTGGTGCTAGTTACAATGAATTGAACTCGTCCACCCATTTGTGTATTAAGAGATAATGCATCTCCAGTTGTGAATACATGATTAAGATAATTGAAAGTCATGTATTCTTGTAATCCTTCAGCTGAAATTTTCTCAGTAGGGGACAAAACAATTTGTTCTGCATTAGAAGCCTCAACTGATTTTAAAGAAATTTTATCACCAATTCCTGCTCCAATGTTTTGTCTTGTCATTCCATCAATTTTGATAATTCCTGTTCCATATTCTTCTGGATTACCTGGCCAAAGTTTTACATGGGTTTTTTTGTTATATGTTAATTCTAAGATTTGACCAGTATTCCATTTTTGATCTTCAATAATTTTAGGATCAATAATCGCTCTTCCCCTTCCAACGTGTTGTTGTGGAATTTCATCAATTTTTAAAATAATTTCACTCATTTTTTCACCTCAAAAATTAAGGGGGGTTTATTCAACCTCCACCTTTTTGCCAGTTGGTTTTTCTTCAACTAATTTGAAGACTAGTTGTAAAATTCCATTTTTGTAGGAAGCCTTTGCAGAGTTCTCATCAACTTTGTGTTGTACTGGAACTTTAACATGGTATTTCTTATCACCACGTTCTGCAGAAAGATCTACAACTTTATTGTCAACAACAATTTTGACATCAGTCTTTTCAACTCCTGGCATCTCAGCTATGAGTTTTACAACTTTCTCTTTTTCATCAACTATTGTGTCAACGATTGGTTCTCGTGTATCAGAAGATGGAAGTTGGCCTGGTTTGACGTTTCCATATTCTTTTACAACAGGTTTTCCATCAGGACCCACGGTCATTGTATAACCATAATAAAATGGGCCAGATTCAGAACCATTTCCCTTGAACTCTTCAAAAATGTCATCTGTGTTAAAAAAAGAACTAGACATTTTTTTGAAGATTCTATCAAATTCACTATCAAAGAACATTGTCATATTCACCTATAGTATGTAATATATATGACATTATATAAAGATTATTAGATATTCTTTGATTTCTTACATAAGCCTATTATAACTGACATAATATATAATCTTGATGAGAATAACAAGCATGTCTGTGCCTGAGGTTGTCAGGGAGATAATCACCAGAAATCGCTCAATTTATGATTGCATGAAGATGGATTTGATAAACTATACAGCATTAGCAGTAAAGATTCAACCAGAAATTGAAAGAATTCTTGGAAATAGTGTCAATCTTAACACTATAGTTGTAGCAATCAAGAGATATGCTGACTCTTTTGAAATTAAAGAAGAAGTAAACGAAGAACCAGTTTTAAAAAATGCAAGATTGGCTTTAACTGATGGAATAATGGATGTGAAATTTTCAATCAAAGATTCTAACCAAATTGATCCAATGACAATTTTAGATAAATTCTCAAAGATTACAAATAATTACGAATTTTTTAGAATGTCTGATTCCTTTAGATTTCTTACAGAAGACATGGAAGATATTAGACAAATTTTTGATAATGTTTCAGATAGAGATGATGTCTTTAGTACGGGTCTTGCAAAAATCAAAATTACAATACCAAATTCACAAAACCAGTCAGACACAGTTTCTTATGTTGCAGAAATATTACATGGAAATGGTATAGAATTAGTTAACGCTTTTTTCAGTCAGGATAGTATCATAATTATTCTAAATGAAAAACACGCATCTAGAGCATATGAGATTTTACATTCAGATATAATGAGAGCTTAAAAATAGGCACATAAGCATGTTCTATGAAAAATAAACTCATAGGATATATTCAGTATTTTTCTGGGTAAAGCAAATGGCCCGAAATAAGAAGAAAATTGTCGTTTTAGGAGGAGGTTTTGCAGGTGTGGTGTGCACCAGGAAACTAGAAGAATATTTCAAGAATGATTCAGAAATTGAGATTGTTTTAGTTAGTGAAGATAATTTTCTATTATTTACTCCAATGTTACCTCAAGTTGCATCTGGAACGATTGAAACTAGGCATATTGTAATGCCAATTCGAACAATTACAAAAAAAGCAATTTTCTATGAAGGCAGAGTCAAAAATATTGATCCCTATGGAAAAATTGTAAATTTATGGGGAAGTGGAAACAAAAGAGGAATTTCTCTTCATTATGATTTTTTGGTAGTAGCATTAGGAAGTGAAACCAACTTTTTTGGAATGAATGATCTTGAGAAAAATGCCTATCAAATGAAAACTCTCAATGATGCAGTTATGGTTAGAAATAGAATGATTGACATGTTAGAGCAAGCAGAAAATGAAACAAATCCAATCCTAAAGCAGAGTCTTCTAACTTTTGTTATTGTAGGTGGAGGGTTTGCAGGAGTTGAAACTGCAGGAGAAATAATGGATCTTTTATTGGATGTTAGAAAATATTATCCAAATATCAAAAAAAATGATATTAAAGTTGTAGTATTAGAAGCATTACCAAATATCTTACCTGGTTTTTCTGAAAGTCTTGCAAAATTTGCACAAGAAAAATTAGTAGAACATGGAATTGAAATCAAACTGCAAACAGCTGTAACTAGTTTTGATGGTGATGAAGTCATGATAAAGAAACTAGATGTTGATAAAGATGCAATAGATGAATCAGTTGTAAGTTCGATTCAATCAAAGACTGTAATTTGGACTGCAGGTGTAACACCAGTAAATACCATCAAGAGATCATTGTTCAAAACAGAGAAGGGGAAAATCATTGTTGATAAAAATTTGGAAGTAGATGATTTTCCAGGTGTTTTTGCAATTGGAGATTGTGCTTTGTTTATGGATTCTAGTACTCAGAGACCATTTCCACCAACTGCACAGATTGCAGAAGCTCAAGCAAAAATTGCTGCAAAAAATCTTCATGCTTTGATTAGAAATAAGGAAAAAACTGAATTTACATACGAGTCAAAAGGCCAAATGGCAATTATTGGAAAAAGAACTGGTATTGCATCATTTTTAGGAATGAATATCCATGGAATTTTTGCGTGGTTTCTTTGGAGAAATATCTACCTCTCAAAAATTCCAACGTGGGATAAACGATTTAGAGTGTTTCTTGATTGGACAGCTGATGCAATTTTTGATAGAGATATTTCAAGACTAAAATTCATGAGACGAGAACCAGAAAAAGAATACAAAGTACTTGATGAAGTTGATGATGTTTGGTAATTAGTTCAGTTTACGAATTTTATAGATGATTATTGCAGGAGCTGCAAAATACATCCCAATATTCATTAGAATAATTCCTACACCATAAGAGATCATCTCTTGTTCAGAATCAATTTCAACATAGTTTAGAATTGAAAGTGTAGATAACATTGGAGTAATTGATAGTTTTACAATTTCTTTGAATAATGGAAATTCACGTTCTAAATCAGATATAGTTGGAGAGAATGAATAGTATAATTGATTAAATCCACTCATAAATGCAGTTCCAGATTCTGTTGTAAGAATAGTATTATCTCTTAACTCTCTTAATTGTTGTACTTGAGGTGCCATTTCAGAACCAAATGTTGCAGTTGCAATTAAACATCCACCATTTTCTTCGGTTTCATTAGAAGAGGATTCTTCAGATAGTTTTTTGAAAGTATCTATTGTTTCATCAAATCTTTCAAGTTGAGAATCAAAATCATTTACTCCGTTACTGTATGAGAAAGTGTAATAATTTTCCAAATCATAAATCATGACTTCCTTGAACATTACATTGTAACTTTGACCATTAGCAGAGAACAATCCTTCTGCGTTAATTACATATGCATCATTTCCATTAATTGTAGTTTTATCTTTTGAAATTACATTCAATTGTCCAGATTCAATAACTTCCGTTAATTGTTCATTTTTTTCTTTAATAAGATCATCTAAAGTTTTTTGTTCAGTTGGATAAATTGTTAAAGAGAATACTGGATTCATCTCTCCAACCTTAGGTCCTACTGCAACAAAATCAGGGGAATTTTCTTGAGTTTTTTCAGGTTGTTGTAACATCCATCCCTCAGGCACATCAAATGCAATATCATATTCTTCGTTTTCAAATTGTTGTGTTCCAGTAGGTGAGAATACATCAGTTTGTAGTCGTTCAGGTTCTGTTAATTCAATTAAATCAGGAATTTCTGCACGAGGAATAACTGAAACTTTAGTAATTCTAACTTGTTCTGGATTTAGAGGTTCATCTCTGCTTCCAGTAGAAACTGATGCAATTTTATCAAGTGTTTCCAAGCTTTCTTCAGTTACAATTCTTCCAAATACAGTATATTGTTCATCAAGGAAATTGGAATCTTGATCTACAATAAAGAATTGTGAGCCACCGCTATTTGGATCAGCAGATCTTGCCATTGAAACAATTCCACGATTATGTTTAATGTTGTTAAATTCTGCGTCTAATCTTTCATCTGGACCGCCAGTGCCCCAAGTGTTTGGATCACCATCTATAGTGTTTGGATCACCACCTTGAATCATAAAACCTGGAATAATTCTGTGAAAAAGAGTTCCATCATAAAACCCTCCTTGAGATAATTTTATGAAATTTTCTACATGGTTTGGAGCATCGTTTGGAAAGAATCCTATAACAATTTTTCCAAGTTCGGTTTCAATAATTACTACTGGATCCATAATTTCAATATGATCGACTTGAATTTCTTGAGCAGTTACATGATTTCCAATTCCTACAAAAAATAATAAAATTGTAAATACAAAAAATATTTTATTCAATATTTTTTCCCACTATGTCTTACTTAAAAGCTAATTGTATTAGTTTTTAATAAAGTCAAACAGATTATTTCATATGCAACCTGATGAAAAGATTCAGGCACATATTGTTTCAATATGGAGGGAATCAAAAAAATTTCTATCAATAGGAGGAAAGGAAGGAATGTTAGTTCTTACTGACAAACACTTAATGTTTATTCATAAAACTGAAGCTAAAATGAAATGGTGGAAAGCAATTACTCAAAGACAGGTGATAAATTTTATCAAATCAAAAAACACCATGATTCGTCATGATGGATATGATGAACAAGAATTATTGGATGATGTTGAAGATGAAAGAAATGTAGAGTTATCATTTGATGATATTTCTTATATTAATTTTGAAGAAAAAACTTGGGGAAGTGTTTTAGAGTTAGAGTATGAAAAGAACGGTAAAAAAGAAAAATTCCAGTATGCTATTGCCCAAGATTGGGTAAAATATCCTGCAAAAGAGCCTACAAAATACATGAAGGTAGATTGGGCACCATTTGTGCAATATATTAAAGACAGACAGAAATTTACAAAGTAAAATTGGGAAAAGTTTTCGCTGTCGGTGTGGGTCCAGGTTCACCAAAATATGTAACAGAAATAGTCAAAGAAATTGTTCAAAATTGTGACATTGTAATTGGCTACAAATATACCCTAAAAACAATTGAGCATCTTCTTCAAGGAAAAGAAGTTCATGAAATTACTATGAATAATCAAGAAGAGTCTTATCAAGAAATCCTTCCAAAATTAGGAGATAAAACTTTGATAATTCCATTTACTGGTGATGTAAATTTTTCAGAATCAGAGGTTGTTGATAGATTAATAGAAATTTTTGGAAAAGTGCAAATTGTTCCAGGGATTAGTTCAATACAAGTAGCAGCATCAAGAGCACAAGTACCTCTTGATAAATCCAAAGTAATTACAATGCATGTAACAACTCCAATTGAAGACAAAAAACTAGAACTACAAAAGGCATTGATTGATGGATTTAGTGTTGTTTTAGTTCCAAGACCGTGGCCAAAACAACCAGATAAGCATTTTATGCCATCAGAAATTGCAATTTATCTTCGTGAAAATGGTTTTGATACTACAAGAATAAAAGTACATGTTTTTGAAGCAATAACTACCGAAAATGAAACTAGTTTTGAAGGAAATGTAAAAGAGTTGGAAGAAAAAGAGTTTTCAGATTTGTCAGTTATGGTGTTTAACCAGACAAGTTTGGATTCATACATGAATTATAGATGGCAGTGGGAAAATTAG
>JAEFCZ010000022.1 GCA_016125975.1 Candidatus Nitrosopumilus sp. | reverse complement strand
TTGGCATTTGATAATTTCTCAGTAGGAAAAGCAAAACTAAGAATGGTTACAGGTCACAGGTTTAGAACCACAGATCTCAATTTATTTTCAAAGCTTTTTTCTGAGAAATTTACAAAGTCATTTGAAGGGAAATTAATCAAAGATACTAAAATCCAGAAATTACAAAATATTGTCAATAAAGGTCAAATTGAATTAAAAATTGCAATACCAAATTCAGAGAGAATCGTAAAACACGTTCATTAAGATTATCTAAAACCCAAAGATCTCCAGATGAATCAAATGCAAGGTTGCGGGGGTTTTTTAGTTTAGTAGCAGATGTTCCTGTAGAAAATGAAGTAAAATCTGTCTGTCCGATTACTAAATCAGCAGACATTCCAGTTGAAAATGGTGCAGAGAATCATAAAATCCTACTACTAGTGGTATCAACTACCCATAAATCACCTGAGGAATCAAATACTAAATCCCCACCATCTTGAATCATATCATCTTGAGTGTCATTACCATCAGATACAAAGTCAGTCTGCCCAATTACCAAATCAGCAGACATGTCAGTTGAGAATGGTGCAGAGAATTTAAGAATACGTGCATTGTTAAAATCATTCACCCACAAATTTCCAGATGCATCAAACGTGATATGGTTTTGGGAAGATAATCTACTTGCAGATGCAGCGCCGCCATGCAAACTAGTAAAATCATCATTTCCAATTACCAAATCAGCTATTGGGAGATTTTGAAAATTAGTAGTTATGTCAGTTGACTTATTAACACAGAGTAGGCCGCCAGACAAATTACAATCAATACAAGTTACAAATACATCATCTCCACCATTGAAAGTTTCATCATATACTCCTACAGTTACAGGGAAATCTGAAGACATTGTATTGCCAGTAACATATGGATTACCATTAACATCTATTGCCAACGAACGTCCAACATCTACACCTGAACCACCCAAGAAAGTTGCACCCAAATTAGTTGTAAGGTCAGAAGTAAGTTTTGCTACAAATGCATCACCTGAACCACCGTGAGTTTCGCTAAAGGCACCAACAGTTGGTGAAAAGAAAACACCTGCAGGGCCAGTGACTAATACATGACCATTATTTTCATCAAATACAATATCTTCTCCCTCATTACTACCTGCAAGAAAAGTAGAAGCTGATAGAGTGGTTAGGTCAGAAGTAAATTTGCTTACAAATCCTTCTTTGAGTCCATTGTAAGTTGTATCAAATACTCCAGCTGTTGTAGGGTAACTTGCAGAAGTGGTATCTCCTACAATGTAGACATTATTGCTGTTATCGACATCCAAATTACGTGGAAAGTCTGCGCCAGTATGACCAATGAAGGTAGATGCTATCAACGTTGTAAGATCAGAATCAAGAGTACTTACAACACCATCAAATCCTCCATTAGGAGTAGTATCATATGCACCTCCAGTAGTAGGATAGTCAGTTACAGTTCCTTCATCAGCAGCTCCTGTTATAACAACATGTCCAAACCCGTCTACAACTACATCGTCGATAAAGTCATATTCATCACCGCCGATAAATGTAGAAGCTGATAGAGTGGTAAGGTCAGAAGTAAATTTGCTTACAAATCCATCAGAGCTACAGTAGGACCATCATGAATTAAATCATATGCGCCAGGAGTGGTAGGAAAGTCAGTGGCATCCTTTTCAGTTTCACCAACTATGTAGACATTATCAAAATTATCTAAAAAGATAGAATAAGGATGGTCATATCCTTCACCTCCAATAAATGTAGAAGCTGATAAAGAGGTTAGGTCAGAATTGGATTTTGCTACAAATCCATCAAATTCATTACTGACATTAAACACTTGATCATAGGCACTTCCTGTGACAGGAAAGTCAGATGCACCAGCATGACCAGTAATGTAGACATTTTCAGAGCTATCAAAGCCAATACCATAACCCTCATCACGGCTAGAACTTCCAATGTAAGTAGATTGTTTTAATTTAGTCAGATTAGAGTCAAACTTACTTACAAATACATCACGATCTCCATTAGTAGTGGTATCATACGAACCAGGAATTGTAGGGAAATCTATGGAAACATGGTCAGTGGTATAACCAACAGCATAGACATCACCAGCACTATCTAAAGCAATTTTACGTGGGACATCATGATGTGCACCGCCAATGTAAGTAGATGCAATCAAAGGATCAATTACTAAATCATAACGAGGATCATAATCTGCAACATTAAATCCATATGTGGTGGAATCTAAAATTTCATAAGATACAGGAATAGTTTGTTTAACATCATTAATAATTTGATAAGCAAGTGGTGTTGTAAAAAGTAATTGGCCTTCAATAGTATCTAAAATTAATTCGTCATTTTCAGAAAGTGAAAGGGATTTAATTCCATCAATGTTGTTTTTGATATCAGAAACTTGTCCACCCGGAGAAACTGTAAATATTTTTTCAATGTTGTTACCATATGCAGTAAGTGAAACATCCACATGCGGCCATACTTGACCTAATGAAACAGAGGTATATGTTGGAATATGAGTTTTCCAGTTATCTTCTGAGCCCTTGAAATAGTTTACAATTGCAGAGTGCTTCTCAATTCCTAAAGGATGCAAAGTTCCATCAACAAAATTTTCATTAATTACAACAAGAGTTTGAGAATCATCATTTTGTTTTAAACTCTGATAAACAAGATTCTCATCAGTCACATAGACAGTGCCTGCAGATGTATTTGCATAGAATTTTACGTGTTCGTCTACCTGTCCTTGATTTTCAATAAATGGTAAGTGAATTGATTGAATATCAGAATGTTTGACAGGCATGATATGTTCATCTGAAACTATAGGAGGATCAGGAGTAAATTGGAAGAAAACAATACCAAGTAACACTTACAGGTATAATTGTGAGATAGTATGCCTTGCGCCTCATGAAAGTATGAAATTGGTATTTGTTTAAAAAAGATCCGAGTACACAAAAATAATTTGAGTGTATTTATACCCAAATCCAGATCATTTCCGTAAACAAAGTTTTTATGTCAAAATCTTCGCTGTTGAATTAGAATGGCAGATAAGAAATCAGCACCACTTCCAGCATCAAGTGGAGGTCTCATGAGATTCTTTGAAGATGAGACAAAAGGATTCAAGATAGACCCAAAAATTGTAGTATCAATTCCCATCAGTTTAATTGCAGTATCATGGGCAATCGATATATTTCTAGCTCCGTGAATAAACAATGGAAAAAGCACCAGACGACGTTTCAAATATCCACAACAGGTTCTCCCTTACTCTAGTTAATCCATCTTCACATTACTTTTCATTATTTGTATCACTAGGAGTTGCCACAATAATTTCATTGGCAGTACTTTTGGGTTATTTAGGAACTAACATCGAAGAAACATGGCACGTAATTCCTGCAGTTATTGCAGTGTTATACATAACACAACTACTTGATACTAGATTCACAGAGAAAAAAGAATATTCAAAGTCATTGCATTCATCATTATTTGGAATCATGTTGTGGGCAGCAACAGTATTGTTAGGATTACTTGCAAGTGTAGTATTATCCAAAGAACCGTCATTATTTATGATAACATTTGGAATGATTCTATTTGCAAGTTTTAGAATAGGGATTTACACTACAACATTAGGTGTAAGCATCAAAAAAGCATGGACAATTTGTTTTGTTCAACCACTAGCAATGTTTTTGGTGTTAATACCACAAGACCAATGGATTCCAATGTTAAGTGATCATCTGGCATTAGGATATGGAATTTCATTTATGATTATTGCTAGTGTATGGTCAATTCTTACAGACAGAGCAGGAAGGCCAGGAATGGAGAGTACACACAAAACAATTCAAGCATACCTAGCATCTCAAAAAAATGATCATACAGAAGCCGAAGAAATTATGGAGGAGCGTTCAAGTGAAACTAAAGTTGCTACGTCACAAATTAGACTATCATCGCAAAACGGAGATAAAGAATTTAGAATGGTATTACCTGAAATTCATCCAGGCCCATATCATCCTGTTGGAGGAAGTAACATACCATATCTGATTTACAAAAATTTGTCATCATCAGCTATGGTAATGCACAGCATATCAGATCATGCATTAAATCTTCCATCAAAAAATGAAGTTGAAAATTATCTTAAAAATTTAGAAAATAGCAGAATCAAAGAAGAAGGACTGCAATGTACAGAGCCAGTAACAGTACAAATTAACAAATCAAGAGTGATTGGATTGCTTTTTGGAAAAAATCCATTGTTGTTTTTGTCATTATCACCACATGGAATGGAAGATATTCCAAATTACATGAAAACCGAAATCGAGCAATATGCTAAAAATAGAAATTATTCAAGACCTCTAATCGTTGATTGTCATAATGCAATGGGTGTGGAGATTTCAAATGAAGACGGAGAAGATATGCTCAAAGCTGCAAAATCATGTTTAGATACTCTAATTACAAAAGACAGTTTCCCAATTGAGTTTGGTTATGCAAATTCAGATAACATGGATGTATGGACTGAAGATTTAGGGATGGGAGGACTAGGAATAGTTTGTCTCAAAATAAATGAAAAAAAATACTTTCTTGGATGGGCAGATGCTAACAATATGGAAAACGGAGTCAGAGAGAAAATCATAGAACTATTTGCAAAAAAAGATCTTCAACTACTAGAAATCTGTACATCTGATACTCATTATGCTCCAGTCAAAGCCAGAAACAGAAATGGGTACTATCAACTAGGATTAATCACCAGTGCAGACAAGCTTGCAAAATGGTTCTTAGAAATTGCAAGCAACGCTGAATCAACTACAACTAGTGCAAAATTTGAGATTTTAGAAAATGAGACAAAAGTAAAAGTTATGGGGCAAGGAATCTACGAGGATTATTCAAAAGCACTAGACAATTCACTGAAAATTACCAAGGGATTTCTAATTGGTGGAGTTTTATTCTTCATAACTAGTCTTTTTCTATAGTTTTCATTTGATCAATATTTCCATAAAATTCATCAACAAATGAAGAAAATTGAAAGATTGGAACTATAGGCACATTTTCAATAAAATCTACTTTATCTTGATACAATGTAACTATAACAGGTACTGCAATGGCACCTTGAGTTTTTGCAACATATTGCCTTGTTCTTTCAATTTGTTTTTTTACAACAGATGTAAGAGATGATGGACTATAGCGTTTCCAGTGTTTGCAATCAATCAAAATTGCAATTCCTAATCTAACTCCAACTACATCAATTTCCATTCGGGGTTTTGTCAAAATCATATTTTTCATTACTGCAAAATTTTTTGAGGACAATATTTCAGCTGTTAATCCCTCAAAGTCCTTCCAATCAAGAACAATTGAAATTTCATCAATTGGGAATCCTTTTTCAAGCAAAGATATAGCTAGTTTTAGTTTATCACCATCATCAAAATAATAAAAGTCGTCTTGCTTTGTTCCGATTTGATTTTTAACAAGTTCGTCTAAAATGATTTTAGAATCAATATCACTCATTTTTGTAACAGCGGCAAAATCTTTAACAGATACACCACCAGAAATTATTCCTTTTAGAGCAACAATCATTTTAGAATTCATTTTCAATTAAACTTCATGAAATATGAAAGGAATTTAGGTTTTAGGAAACAAAAAAACAAGATACATGATATAGGTTTTATTATGAGCTTCTTAAATTAACGATATGAAAAAATTGCTAGTAATCACACTAGCTCTTTCAATTGTTATTATTGGTAGTAATCAGTCATTTGCAGAAAAAAATGTATTTTTTGATTCTGTAAAATTTATTCAGTATTTAGATGAAAACACAGCATTAGAAGAAGTTCGAAATGGGAATTTGGATATTTATTATTACAGAATTTCATCAGACAGATTAGAAAACAATCAAGCAAGAGAGGGGTTACATGTTTTTGATTCAACTGGAGGTTCATACAGTATTCTTGTAAATCCTGCAGAATCTGAAGAATTTAACCCATTTTCAATTAAAGAAGTCAGGTTTGCATTGAACTATTTGGTAGATAGGAAATTGATTGTAAATGAATTGATGGGAGGGTATGGATCACCCATTATTTCCTATTACAGTCCTTCAGATCCAGAATATCTAACAATTTTAGAAGAATTGGAGAAATTTAATTTCAAATACAATCCCGCATTTGCAGAAGAAGTAATCACTAAAGCACTAAAAGAAAAAGGAGCAGTTAAAGTTGATGGGAAATGGCAAATCAATGACACCCCAATAGAAATTAAAATTTTTATCAGAAGTGATGATCCAGTAAGAAAATCAATTGGAGAAATTTTATCAATAGAATTAGAAAGAATGGGATTTTCTGTGAAAAAAAATTTTGGTGATTTGAATAAAGCATTTGTTGTTGTGTATGGGTCCAATCCATCAGATTTGTCATGGAGTTTGTATACTGAAGGTTGGGGACGTTCTGCATTTGTAAGATATGATTCTATAGGATTAGGACAGATGTACGCTCCATGGTTTTCTAATATGCCAGGATTCAATGATCCATCATATTGGAATTATGACAATGACAAACTAGATGAAATTACACAAAAAATTTACACGGGAGATTTTGAAACAGTCGAAAAAAGATCAGAGTTAATTCAAGAAGCAGTTATTGAAGGAATTAACGAGTCTGTAAGAATTTTTTTGGCAAGTAAAATTGATCAATATGTAACTAATGAAAAAGTCAGTGGGGTGGTTAATGACTTTGGAGCTGGAGTGCCAAGTAGGTTTACGCCAATTAATGCAAAAGGTGACAGTGATGAGCTAGTTATTGGAGTCAAACAAATCTATCAAGGAGCGTGGAATCCAGTTATGGGGTTAACTGATAGTTACAGTAGACATATTTGGGGAGTGATATCAGATCCTGGAACATTTAAGCATCCATTTACGGGAGAGACATTTCCAATTAGAGCAAATTGGCAAATTGAGACTGCAGGCCCAGAAGGAACTCTAGTTGTTCCAACTGAAGCAATTATGTGGAACCCAGTATTACAAAAGTGGGAAAATATCAAACCAGATACAATGGCCACAAGTAAAGTTGTTTTTGATTTTAATTTTAGTAATTGGCATAATGGTCAGAAAATAGACATGAATGATATTTTGCATTCATTGTATTTTACAATCGAGTGGGGAACACAAGTTGATGAAAATGATAGAACATTTGATACAGAATTCACTCCAAGGGCAGCCCAAGTCATTCAAACAATAATCGGAGTAAATCAAATTGATGAGGACACCATTGAAGTTTATGTAGACTATTGGCATTTTGATGAAGGAGAGATTGCAGACTGGGCAGTAATTTGGAATACAATGCCTTGGGAAATTTCATCTGCAATGGAAAAAGCTGTTTTAGATGGAAAGGTATCATTTTCTAGATCAGGTGCAACAAGTAAGAATGTCAATTGGTTATCATTGATAATTCCAAATGATGCAAATCTCATCAAAAGTTATTTGCACGAATTTAAAGAATCTAATTACATACCCACAGCATTAAAACATAGTAATTTTGAATCAGATTATTACCAGGAAAGATTTGATTCATCTATTTCATGGATTGAAGAAAATAATCACGCAGTTATTAGTAATGGACCATTTTATTTAGAATCTTATTCACCAGAATCACGAACAATTTTGGTGAATGCTTTTGAAGATGATTCATATCCATTCAAAGTTGGCAGTTGGTCTGAATTTGAGGATACAAAATTTCCAACAATCAGAGGAATTGAATTACGGGACATAGTTCAAAGTGGAGAGGAATTTTCAATAGGAATTGATACTGAAAATGCTAATTCTATACTGTATTTTTTGACCAATAGTCAAGGAGAAATGGCGGTATCAGAATCCATAGACATTGTAGAAAATAAAAACAATGTCAAAATAGATTCAAACAAATTAGGAGTAGGAGTAAATAATGTCAAAATTTTTGCAATATCAGATTCAGTACTTAAACCAGATTTTTATGAATCAAGTTTTATTGTAACTGAAGGAAAAGTAGAATTACCAAATAGTGTTTCCGAAGACATAGAATTTTCTGAAAGTAAAACAGGATATGAAATTTGGATCATACCAGTAATTGTAATTATTGGGGTTATCATAATTTTAAAGAAACGTCAAAGTAAACCATAGTCTTTTAAAATTAATTCAATTTGTTCCTCATTTTCTAATTTTGAATATTCATCTAACAGATTTTTATTTAATTCAAAAAAAGTGTGACCCCACTTGAATTTATCAAGTAATGTTAATCCTTGATCTTTTTGTCCTAAAATAAACAAAGATGCCGCCAAGGCCTCAACGGTTGTTAATTTATTTAATTTTGCATAATTTACTGGATTTCCAGCAAGTAATGGAGGTAATTTTCGCTTAATCCCGTTAAATTTTTTTGAAAATGCTTGATCTGCCAAATTCCAAGAACAATCTATTCCTATTATTGAGTTGATTAATGATTTGTCTTTTGGCATCAAAGTTGTCTTTGAAAATGGATCTAAAACTAATCCTTTAGCATTAATTTTTTTAATACTTTGGGCAAGACCAAATTTTACCATTTTTGCAGCTGTACATTTTTTAGGATCATCTTGATAAAACATCAAAACTTGGAGTTTCATTTCAAAGAATTTTGAAGTAAAGAGTATTTTGAACTTACTCTAAGGTCTTATAGGTTATCTTGTAATAGAACCTAGAAACTTGTTCATCTTTGAGTATCTCCACATTCCAACTTGAATCAGGTAATTGTGATTCAGACAATTCAGGTAAAATACTGAATTTTTCTAGGCGCACATCAGGTCCACTATACCTAACCTTGAGGCTCATTCCATCAACATCGACAACATCATAGATTTGTCCAGGTTTTCTAGTGGATTCATTAACAAGACAATCAACATCAGGACCAATTACACAAACACCATTCTCAGAAGAAACTTTGAGATTAACATTTGATTCATCTCCTCTAGCAGGGGTAATGAGAGAGCCAGAAATCACTCTTGGGGAAATAGTTACATCATCAATAGTTTTTTCTTGTGCAGATACAGAAATTATCTTGGATGGAATTCTATTTTCCTTTTCAATTACAGTATCTAATTTTGGAGGTGTAGGTTTTTCAACGACATTAAATTGTATGTGTTTTGTTTCAAAATCAGCATCAACAGTTATCTCATAAGTTCCAATTGAAGATGCAGAATCAGAAATGCTAAATTCATGGGTAAATGATCCAGATGGACTTGGGCGAATTGAAGTTACTGGTCCCACATGAGTTCCACAAATAAAAGAACCACAAGTGATTTCAGTGTCAGCCTTTTTGATAATACTTACATCATATGTTTCAAGATAGATCAATTTGTTAGGTTTTCCGTAAATAACAACAGTATCACCTGGATAGTATTCAGATTTATCAGTGGAAGCTATCAAAGATACAGGTTCATCAACACCAAAAGTAAAATCATTTGCAACACTAAAGGTAGCAGTTGATTGAATATTTGAATAGATTGCCTTTATAGAGTAAAGACCTTCGCTAAATACAGTAGCAGGTAATTCAAACGAACTTGAAAATTCACCACCTTGATTTGGATATACAGATGCTTCATGAATTTGGTCAAATGGGAAAGTGCCATCTATAACTTTGATTGTAACACGTTCAGGAACTACTAATCCTTCATCACCTTGTTCACGGGCAATGACATTTCCAATAACTTTGAGTTTATCTCCAGCTTGATAAAGGGATTTGTCAGTAGTTACAAAGATAGGAATTGTGGATAAAGAATCATTTTCAGGATCTTCAGATACCTTGAATAATAATTCAGTATTATAGGTGTCTCCTGCAACTTTAATTTTATAAATTCCTAAATTAGATTTTGTAACGTCTCGTCCATCATCATCTTTTACAGTTTGATATCGTTCAGAGACAGGAGTAGTCCAGGACCAAGAAAATCTCTGATTATCAACTGAGGTTCCATAAGTTGTCTTTGTACCATCAGGTCTTGTGACTGAAATTGTGACTGATCTATCATTAGTTGGAACAATTCCACTAACTATTACTTCTTCGCCAAAACCATAAACTTCCTTATCAAGAGAGACTCCTTCATTATCTACCAAATCATCAACAATTTCAAAAGAAGTAGTTGCTGAAAGATCAGGATATTGAGCTGTAATCACATATTTTCCTTCAGAAAATATGCCCCTACTAATATCAGCAGATATTGAAAATGCTCCACCAGATTCAGGAATAGCTGTAAATTGATAATCAGTAGTTACAGTGCCTTGACCTCCTGCAGCTCCCTGATTGATACCTTCAGGAACACCAATAATTGAAAGTGCTTCGCCCGATTCAGTTTCAAATGAAATTAAAACAGTAGGAGTTTCAAAAGTTGTTCTTTCAACAGGATTCATTATTTGGCCATGAATAACGAGTTTCTTATCCAAAGTGAAATCATAAACAAGTTTGTCAGTCATAACAACTAGAGGATCAGTAGTTGGAACATAATCTTCAGGATTTTCTAGTGCTTTGATGGTTTTTGTTGCAGAGCCAATATCCTTGGCAACTTTGATTTTATAGTCTCCCAACCTTGTATCAGAATCAGGAATAGTAAAAGAGTATTGGAATTTTCCATCACCGTCAATTCTAACAACATCTAAGATTTTCAAAACAGAGCCACCACCAAGTTGATCACCAGTACCTAATGAAAGACTCTTTGTTTGGATTATTTCGATATCAAGAGAGGGAATCCAAATATCATTTAATCTTCCAGTAATGATGACAACTTCACCTAATCCATAAGCTTCTTTGTCGGTCCACAAGGATATAGGAACAGACTCTTTGACATCTTCTACCACATCAAATGTTGTGATTGCAGACTGGTCAAAATATTCTCCAATTATTTCATAGGTTCCATAAACAGGATTTACAGTAGATAGAAAAACATCAGTAGTGAATTGACCATTTGTTGGGAATAGATTTCCATTATATACAACATTTCCAGATGAATCAGTTACAGTGAATTTCATTCCTTGAAATTCAAGGATTTCAGTGGAAGTACCCACAATTGAAACAGTTTCTCCTGGAATGTATTGAGATTTTTCAGTAGTTAGGCTTAAAGCGCCATCTTGTTGTTCTTCTTCTTCAATTATTTCAAAACCAACAGAAAATGAAGTACTTGCAACAGCATCAGCATAACTTACATTTACATCATAATTTCCTTCATTGATTCCTAAGACCTGATGAAGATTAAGAGTGGTTTCATAATTCAAATTCAAGTCAGGGTATAATGTTAAAGTTCTATCAAAGTTTGGACCAGAGATGGTAACAATAATAGATTCAGGTTTGAAAAATGGTTTTTCGATAAATACTTCTTTTGAGATACTTCCTTGAAGCACAGCAGTTTCTCCAAATAGATATGAAGGCTTTGTAGAAGATAGTGTTACAGTAATTTCTTCTGCGTCTTGAGTTTCAATTAACTTTCCATTACTAGAACCAGATGTAGATGTTACAAATTTCCAATCATCAGAACTATCAAAATCATAACCATCATAGATTCTTTGCCAAGATGTAAAGTCATTTTGAATATCAGATAAAATAGGGGTTTTGTCAATTACAATACCATTTTCATTTTTTAGTTCAAGTGATTCATTGATGTCAGTAAACCAAACACTTTGGTAAGAGAATGTCAAAAATTGTCCAGGTTCAATAATTGTTCCAGAACCAATGGTCATAGTTTTTTTAAGAACAGTGGTTGATGCAACCTGCCATCCGCTTAAATCAATTTCAGAATCAGTAGGATTGTAAAGTTCAACCCATTCAGCAATGGATTGAGAGTCATCACCAGGAGGATTAATGTCAACTTCATTAATTACAACAGTATCTGCAGTTTGAGCATATGCAGGTGTAACTATCCCTATAAGTAATAGCATAGAAAATACTAAAAACAGATTCTGATTCATTGTTGTTTCCTGCTTTTTTTGCCTAGAAGAGTCATTTTAGAATGAAATTGAGGAAAAGTTGAGCTATTTGTTAAAGTCATATATCTTAAAACACCAAAAATTTTACCAATTTTTTAGTTTTAAGGCATACGTAGAAATCATTCCTGAGAATAGTCACAGTTTGGACATTTTTTCTCATGTATTTTTGCACCACATTCAAGACATATGCCTTCACCTACATCTTGCTCCATCAATTGACGCCTTTTTGCAACATAGAATTTGATTCCAAAATACATGATAATTACGATAATTACAGCATATGCAGGGCTCATGAAGGGGATTAACCCAATCATAAAAAGCAAAAGACCAGCAATCAAAATGATATCTCTTCTTTCAAATTTCAATAAAACAAGACCTCAAAGAATTGATAAAAACATGCCGGAGCTCAGAGCCATTAGTTTACTTCATATCAAAGTCATTACTCTAACTCTTCCTCATTGCTCGGCAGTATTTGTACGAGTTAATTTGATAATAAGATAATGGTGGGATCGGCGAGATTTGAACTTATTGTGTTGTCAGATACGTACATCATCATAATTTAATGAAGGTTCGATATCACTTAAAGATTGTTTATCAGGGGTTGCTCGTAATAACAGTATTACAGTAGAGAGGTGTTTGAACAGATTGTTTTAACCATAAAGTAACATTTGTGTTATATTGATAAGGTTTTTTCTGATTTTTGTGGTTGAATCTCATTTGGTTCGCCCTTAATTTATTCAAGAATACAGGAATTAGTTTTAGGATCAAAGACAGTTCCTGCACCACATTTAGAATCATTTTCTCCAGAATTAGAAGGCTTCACTTCACCAACTCTACATGCATTTGTTTCTGGATCTAAAACAGTTCCAGATCCACATTTAGAATCATACTCACCATAGAATATGTCTTTTTTCTCAATTTCAGTTGAAACTGCATTTGATGATGTACTGTCAAATTCTCCATCAAAATATCCTTGAGAGTATGCGGTACCAAGAATTATCAAAATAATTACAGGAATTACAAATATAATTGGTAATTTTAACGGAATTGGTTTTGCAGATTTGGTAGGGGATTTTGATTCAGAAATTGGTTGAGGTTTAGCCCCTACTTCAAACAGAGATGTGCCACAAATCATGCAAAAGTTTGCACTTAACTGAGTCTGTTTTCCACACTTCCAGCAATGAATTGTTTCTTTATTTTCAGATTCATTTTCAAAGACAATATTATCTTCATTTTCTTCAGAAGTCTGCTTTATCAGATATTTCTCCCTCAATCGTTCAAGATAATTCTTATCAGTTATCCAGATGTTCTTATTTTGAATGAATGATTGTTTAATGTGCTCTAGTCTGTACGCATCACCAACACCTAACTTTAGTAAGGCATTTACTTCATCAACAACATCTGTGGAATCCATATTGTATCCACAAGATACATCCGACATTAATACTAACTGAATAATTCCTATCTAATTAACAGAACACTTGTAAATGTTGAAATAAAAATCAATGTTTTGATATTTTTTGATTTACATTTTTGAAATGAAATTACTGTTTTCAAAATTAGGTATTATGATTAGTGTTATAATGAGTTTATAATAAATTGATGGATATGTTTTAAATTATAAAGTCTTGAAAGTTGATAGAAACAAATCGATATTATGTTTTAGCATACTATCAGCATTTCTTTTAATTCCTACAAGTATTCTTTTACCAACATTTGCTGAAACCAAGCAAGAGGATGAATCGATAAAAGAAGACTTTGATTTAGAACATAAGACACTTGAACCCCCATTAAAGCAATTCAAGAACGGTGTAAAGTTTTCAGACATTGATTGCAGGGTAGGTTTAGAGTTGATTACAAACCCTGCAAAAAACAAACCAGCCTGTGTAAAACCAGAAACTGCTGAAAAACTTGTTCAGCGCGGATGGCAGACGTTTATGCTAGTAGATAAAACACAAGAACTTGTCAACAAAGCAATTGAGATATATGATAATGAAAAAGACACGTCTTTTGAGCAGATCACGTTTTCTTCAAATTTTAAAGTAGACAATATCTATGTATTCGTACTTGACGAGGATGGGGTAAGGGTTGCACATGGTGAAAATCCAGATCTTGTAGGACAACAAGTTGAAAATATGCCAGATAATCGTGTCAGAGACACAATTCTAAGTGGCGCAACAGAAAAAGGGGAATGGGTTGAATACAAAAGAAGTGTTCCAAACGGAGACGAAATGCTGCATAAAAAATCATGATTGTGAAATAAATCAAAAATAATTGTTCAGAGAGGCATTTTTGATTTTTTATCTGAAATCAAATATGACTCTCCCCTGTTTGTTTTATAACCTCCAGATGAAGTGCTAGTTTCATAAGATACCAGATGAGCAGGATCCACCCCAGTTTGACCTTCATTCTTATCTCTTTTTAGTTTCCTATTACTTATCGAAAACATTACTACTGCACCAATCACTCCTATTACTGCCATCCCATACATTGCAGTTACTAGAAACTCATCTTCAGATAGGACATATTCTTGAGGTTCCTTAAGACGGGTTTGAAATACCTCAAACTTGTCAACTTTTCCAGAGTCGGCATATCCTTCCAATGCAATTGTTGCATCATCACGAGATTCAATAATTCTAACTGTGTATTGCTTGTCAAGTACAATGTCATGTACCCATTCTCTATCATCACATGTGCCAATAAATATTGTACATTCTCCCATTGAATAATGAGTGATAACATTTTCTCCAGTGTAATTAATTGCAACAGCACCAGGAAGTATTGCCGTATTATCAAAAAGAGAATGCCATCTGTTCAACGGAAGATCATTAATCCCGCTTGCATCAACTAATGGCATCTCCAGAATAGAGATTTCTTGTAGTTTTTCTGAAACATTAGGAGCCATAACATCAAGTGCATATTTTGGATTATTGACATCAAACGGACCATGTGTGGTCAAAATAATTATTGGTTCTGACACTGAAATTCCTCTCCAACTTGCATCAACTATGCTTGTTTGATCATCTTGTCTGAATATGTGATTTGTAAGTGTGGGAAAAATCTGTAGTTTGTACTCTATTACAGCATAGTTTTGATTACCCTGTAATGTTGTCTGATACTTTATCTTTGCATCAGTTGTTATTGCATTACTTGGGATTGATTCTAAATTTTGATTTATCAATGCTACAAGTTCTTTTGTTCCATAAGTTCCATCAGAATCAAATGAAAGAGTCTGACTTTGTCCTTGTAGAATCTCTGCCAACTGACCGCCATTTGGATACTCTATGTAGATTACTCTCAAAAACTCAAAGGAAGGCTCTGTAATATCACCATTATGCAATATGGTTGCATCAAGTTGTGCTGCTGAGGCATATGGGATCATTCCAGTTATCAGGATTAGAACAAAAATGTGATATTTCATGTATATATTTCCATAGAAATGGATATATTCATTATTTTCATATACATAGAACATGGCGGATATATCCACCCCTGCCCAGACTAGATTGGATATATTCCGAGCCATAATGGATTATGGCCCACTTACATTGTATTCTGCAAACAACAAAACCCGCATATCGATTGGGACACTGCATCGACATTTCAGACAATTATCTAAAACTGGAAAGATTCGTGTGTATGAATCAAACAAAAAGGGTAGAAAGAAGATAGAATACGGCCCAACAATTCTTGGGATGGTTACATTTTACCGAAAAGACAAAAAATTAGCAAAAAACATTGAAAATTATTTTTTGCTCTGGATTGAAAACAAGGAATTTCAAAAAGAACTTGAATCTGAAGGATTTGATGTGGCAACTGACAATCTTAAAGATTCCAAACACATCTTTAGAAAGTACATGAATTACTTTAGTGCCGTAGAGCAACAGATTGAAAATATAAGAAAAGGGGAAGACATCATATCTCACGATATTCAGGTCTTTCTTGGAGTTGTATTGTTATCGTCTTATCCACATTATCAAAAACTTTGGACTGAACTTTACAACAATCTACCTGGAATGCAATCAAGTTGTGATAATTACATGCAAAACATGATAAAAACATACAAAGAATTCAAAAAGAATCAGTTAGATACAAAATAATTAGTGCAGATACAATCACTACAATAGGTATCAAATACAAAAATCTGTTTACTTGTGTTGTCTTATTTGCATGTGCGAGATAAACAATTATGCCCACTGCTGCAGCCATTACCACGTTGAGCAAATCATACATGTCATTGAGTAAACTGCATTGCCGTAATCCAATCAAACAATAAAGAATCAGGAATGTAAAGTTCCATCCAGAGTGAAAAAGGATTGCAAACCAACCTTTGTGACTAATCCATGTCCTTATGCTAAAAAATATGTGGGGTATGCTGAATAATAATCCCCCGTACGCCAGTGTTTCAAAAGAATAGACACCATAACTAAATAGATGTAAACTAGACCAGACAATTCCAGTCCCTAATAAGATGACAGGGTTTCCTGTCATGTAGTATGGGATGCCAAAAAAAACAGATTCTTCTAAAATTCCAGCACTCAATGCCGACGCAATTGATACAGGGAACTGTGGTATCTCATAATCTGAAATTGTACTTGTTGCCAAAAACGAACCAAGATACATCAAACCAAGGCCAATAACATGATAAAACAAACCCATCTTGAGAATATATGACACATTGTTTTTCTGGTATGGTCTAAGCCATGTTTTTGGGTTTAAGTCAATTAATTCATCTTTCAAGACGATCTATACTAGATTTATGATTGTTTATGCATTGTTTTCTCAATGCATCATTAATTCGCTAATCTTATAGAGCATTGCAAGTTGAGGTAGATTGTTTAGAATAATGTGAATAGGTTTTCATTTTTTGTTCTCCAAGCTACAAAACCAATAGTTACAATTCCAGAATATAACAAAAGTGATCAAAATAACCAGTATGGGTTTAACATTGCTTCATGAAGAGGCATGTATCCAATTTGTTTAGTAATGTCCTCATCTTTGAAAATTAGTTGGATGTGATCAAATGGAAAAGGATTGTCAAGTAAAGAAAATGATTTGGTAAATAGTAAAATATATTCCCAAAACCAAATACCAACATTCCAATGACAATCAAAAGTTTAGTTTTCATTTTCTAAAAAAGTTCCTGAAACATATTTTCCATATTTTAATCCCATACCAGACACACCAGGAAAGACTGAGGTAAGGGTACATGTATCATTATTATTCCATATGTGACCATGGTTTAAGCAACGATTCTTTGCATCTAGTATTTCATTTCCTTCGATAACTGCGCCTTTTGAAATTATTTCAATTGGTATGGAGTCCAAGTAAAGATTTGAATCTTTTGTGATTCGGTGTTTCTCAACAAATCCAGATGCTACTTCAAGAACATAATTTGCTTCTGCACTGGGCAAGAATTTCTGACATGTGTTAGTATCTACAGTTTTACATGGAAGGAGATTCTTTTCAATATGAACAGCATTACCGTTTTTATCAAACCAGATTACATCTAGAGGGAATTTCATGTTATGCATCCATATAGGATAATTACCCGATTCCTCAAATACAAACAACATACCTTTGTCATAAGGCAATTGTTCTTGGAACATTAATCCCCTAACACGTTTGGATTCAGTATCTGCAATCTGTACCATAAGAGAAACATCATCAATCTGGATTCCAGTCCATGCATCAATACCGTCTCCTGTATCCCAAACGTGTACAGTTGATTGTACAGAGACAATCATTAAAAATAAAACAGCATATGATGCAACTATTGTAGTAATTCCGATTACCAAAGGTTTGTTGCGGGTTGGGTTTTCAATCTTTTTTTGGATCATGTATGCCGCAAAACCAGTTACTATTCCAACCAAAATTGCAGTCATTGGACCCAAGTCTCCACTAAAAGGTACAATCACAGCAATTCCAGCGATTACACTCAACATCACTCCTCTTGAATTGATGTTGTGAGTTGCCCATGAAAACAAAGACCATGACACGATAGAAAATACGGTAGATAATGTAGTAACAATTGTAGTACTAACAGTTATCCCGTCTACCATCACTTCATTTCCCATACTAAATGACAGATAACCAATCCACAAGTAGCCAATCCACAACACAGACAGAAAAAATCCCACAATCATAGTTAACATACTAGTTTTCATTTTCTAATTCTCAATTTTGCTTTTTTTAATACAATGATTCCAGGTATTATGAAAATTGTTCCAATACCAATAGGAATCAAACCAGCAATCAATATTATCCAATCTGCTTCTTGTTCAATATGTTCAAGAGTCAATAGGGATTGAATACCATTTGCTGCAAAAGAAGCACCGAAATATATCAAAATTCCTGCAGTTATGATTAACATAAATTTTCTAGTGGGGATTTTTTTTATTCTCAAAATTATATTTGGTACAAGAAATACTAACGAAATAGTTCCTAACATTATAGGTCCTGCAACAAAAATGGAATTAAATTTCAGGTATCCATGATAATCATATGCATGGTTAGGAGATAATTCTGGATCAAAGTCAACTGCTCCACCTCCAACATGTTTCTGAAATTCTGAGGATTCTGATAATAAATTTATTGAATATATGAAGACAACAAAAGTAATCAGAGCTAAAAAAATAGAAACCGCAATTATAATTAATGGGATTATCTTCATTTTCTATTCCACCAAGATCACATTACATGCAGGGTTCAAATCCATTATCTCGTCTGAAATATCCAAACTAAGATGTTTGTTCCATCCTTTTTTGCAATGCTTCCCACAACCATAAGTTCAACTTCGTGGTTTGATGCAAACTTTACAAATGCATTGGCAGGAGACAAGCGCATATCAAGTATGTGAACCTCTAGTTTAACTTGGGCAGAGTTTGCTTCTTGTTTAAGTCTTGGCAACATCTTGTCAAATTCGTCTAGGTCATACTCGCGCGACACCAAGTCCACCACTAGGAGTTCATCCATTCCAATTCCAGCAGGATAACTTATCACTTTGACTAGGGAAAGCAAGGAATTGTTTTGTTTTGCAATGTTTAGTGCATTTTGAAACGCACGAAAAAATACGTCATCTGGTCGATATGGAACCATCACATGTTTCATTTTCTTTTTCTCTAAATCAGACAGTCATAAAGTATACTCATCATCATACCATTACTTGATTACAATATTCCAAGTTCAGAGTCTGAAAGAAATTGTCATGAATGTAAACAGTATAATTGCTAGAACATATGCTATTTTCTTTTGTAGATATATCAGATAGCCAATGGTAAATCCGCTTATGCTATAGATGCAATGAAGTATTAACGCAGAGTTTCCATTGATTTTCGTTCCAAAAAACCATGTTTCTGCGTTTATTATCACCATTAGAATTGTCATACCATAGTAAGCCCAATGTAAGATTGCTATAGCAGTTGTAATTAATCCATACTTAGTTTTTATTTTTTTCATTGTTTTCATCAAGATGTTTTTTGTAACGATCGTCTGTAATGTGGTCATGGCAGTTAAAATCACCAACTTGCATCGGCACGGTAATCCGTAATGATTTTACAGATTCTTCACATTTTAAATAAAAATGAACCCGTTTATCATCTATTATCCATATGTGCAAACGTGGAGAACTTGAATCTGAAACTGTATAATCCAAATATTTTCCAGTATAACCCAAATCTTGTGTTAAGATTACGTCGTTGTACTTTTGCTTGAATGCGACAACTATTGGATGAGTGTTGTATTTTTCTGCCCATTGGGCATCTTCTATTTGAGAGAATGTAGCCAATACGTATGCTTTTGACCAAACAACATTCCCATTATTTCCAAACGCATCCCAAATCAGGAAAATAGATATGAGAATGATTGCAACTATAATTAACTCAGTTTTCATTTTCTATAATTTCCTCAAAAATTTCTTGAGCATCTCCACATTCCCATCCAGAAGGATCACACAGATTAGAATCTTGATTAAAACATGCTGTTCTATCACTAGTGCAAGGAGGGAGTTTTCCAACGTCGGTGCATTGCTCATAACAATTTCTTTCTGGATGTTCTTCCATACGAGGAGGAAATGGCCACTGCAAAAGCCCCGCTTCATTATAGCATGGCTCTATTACTCCATCATTGTTTACAATACAATCATCACTTGGCAAGCTTGGCATTATCAGATTTAGTGGCGGCAAGACGACTCAAGTGATTCTTGACGTACACATTTCTTGTGAAACAAAATCACAGTAAACATTACTTGCAGATACAGGACCAAAAAAGACTCCAAAATATGCACAAACTGCAATGAGTGTGATTTTGTATCTAGTTTTCATTTTCAAGCAATCCAAAAACCAATAGAGAAGACCTTATCCTTGTATTCAAATAGAAATCCATCAAGTGTATTTACTTTCCAGTTCTCATGTTTTGTCACAGTTGCAGGAGACAAGCCAAATGAAAAAACTTCAATGTTTTCTTGCTGTTTGCCAATATTATCAATGGCAGAAACAATCTGAGGTTCAAGTTCTATTTGTTTATCTGACAAATCTGCCCATGTGTGATCTTTTTCTCTTAGAGAGCCATTTGTTTTGTAAACCTCCAAATGCAAGTGATCTTCTTCCTCCACAAATGGAATATAGATTCTATTGGGTTGTATCCCGTATTGTTGACCATCATACTCGAAATAACTTCCCTCAAATGTACGTAGATGGGGGCTTGGAGATATTGCCAAATATTTCTCGGGCATATGTTGTTTGTCGACAGTAAAGTAATCTGTAGAATTTCTTGAATATTTTGCAGCTAAAATTTCAGCATATTGATGATGAAAGTTATCCAACTCTTCAAAACTTATTGGTACACGTCCCACTCTGTTTAACGGATATTCTTCTGAAAGTGCTTTCTCAATTAGATTTTTTAATTCAGGTGTATCTTTTAGATCATCATCAGTGATTTTGGTTATAGGGAAATCCTGATCGACAGAATTACTTTGAAATTCTTGTAATTGATAATCCGAATAAAGTATTAACGAGATTCCCTCATCATAAAATGAGAATCCATTTGCAGTAATGAATGCGTAAAACAATCCAATTGCTAAAAATGCAATTACTGGGATTATGATTTTAGTTCTAGTTTTCATGTCTTGTTCCAGAGCATTTTCTTTAAGGTCTGAATATATAAGCCGATTACAAAGCCAGTTGATTTTGCCAGGTACTTTAAAACAAACAATCTAGTCAAGTTATCAGTCTGTATCTTGCGCTTGTATTGCAGCGCCTCATCCAGATGCTTAAACTCCACATCATACCCTTTGAACATTTTCTTTACTTGTTGAATTTCCTTAAACGTTGTTGACAGTGGTTTTCCAAACGCAAACAGTACATCGTCACACGCCCAAAGGTTGGCCTTTACTGCGTGAGAAAATGACGTTTTTGCACTATATGGTAATATTGCAAAGCTCATCATCAATAGCAAAATTGCGTTAAAGGAAGCCTTGATCTTCTCAATTCTCGGAATGGGTTCAGGGAAATCCTCTCTGATGTCTTTTCCATAAAGGATCATGCCAGTGCTTTTGATTCTATACAGGAACATGTTCAGTGATGCCAATGTAGAGAGTCCAATCTGAATTTTAAGGTCATGTCTGATCTTTGCGTTTTTCAGATCAAACTGGTCTTCGGCCAGTACAAAAAACGGCCTGCCAAACATCACCATACTTTCAACTTTTAAAATCAGGTTCAATGCAGGATTTGTGGTCTTTTTGTACGGAGTGCACGTTTCAGAGAGCCCCAGATTGTACTTGCCATCAAGTTTGATTAATATGTCATCCAGTGATTCCTCCACCATTTTTCGCATCTTTCTGTTTTTGATGAGTACGATACAGTCAATGTCTGACTTTCCACGAATCCATTCCCTAGTTGTTGCAGAGCCAAACAACACTACTGAGACAATCTGATCAGGAAACTCGCGTATTATGTCGTGAGTCATCTCATCTAGAAAATTTTTCGAAACTTTATCGCAAACTGGCAATTTGTTTTTTTAATCTGCTAGCAAGATAAATGATACTCATCTAGATTCTGTATCACATTAAAATTAACCCAAGTTTGATTTAGCAAGCAAAATCATCTCAGATTACCTGAGGCAAAAAAAAGCCCTCATCAAGATTAGTTTTAATAAGTTTTTGTTAAATCTGATTTTTGAAAATTCAACCAAGAAAAGTCATATCAATCACAGACTGCCACCACATGGTTAGCAACCTCTAAAACTTTGTAGTACGTAATTAATTGAATGTTACAATGTTCTGTATGTAATATGAAATTTAATGATGAAAAACGACTATTACGGCACTGTAAGACTCATGAAAGGAAAAAACCAAAGAAGCAAAAAAATGTAATGCCTGACTTTGAAAAGCCTGACTTTTCACAAGTGAACATCTAATCAGTTACAGATACACTAATGGTAAATATTCCAGATAATTGGTTTCTCTGTATGGGATTTTTATGGTCATAGTTATGTTTGTCATTTATGCGGCATCCATTACTTGTTAAAGATCCATCTACATAGATCTAGGTACATCAAAAATCAATCCAACATAAATTAAGAGTGTTCAACACCACCAAGGAACCTTCTACACTTTAACAATCCTTTTTTGTTTTTCCTAATTCAAAAAAAGCAATCAAGGAACTTTAAAGAAATCAGTCACTATCAAATCATGGTATTGTAACTGAACAACATAAACTCCATTTTCAAATGGTTGTGGTACCACTTCATTGAATAATCCAGTAGGATCATCTTTTAGAGCAATTTCTTTTACAAGTTCACCACGCTGATTATAGATATCAATAAACATGTCTTCACTAAATTGAACTACTTTTAGAACACGCCCAGTGATTACCAGTTCATTTCCAGCATATGTAGCCTCAATTGGAGCAGTAGGGTTTCTTATTGGAAGGTAACGTTCTATGATGATTCGTAATTCATCAAGATTATTTCCAACATTTTCAGCATTTTTATCTTCAAATCCTGCCTTTATTTCGTTAATTACAGATGCAAATCGAGGATTGTTGTCAAAGTTATCACCACCAAACTTTTGTGCAAATGATTCTAGTTCTTCAAATTCACGTGCCAAATCAACCATATTCAAATCAGATGAATTGTATGTGTAATCAAATTCTTCTTCAACATGAACTATCTGAGTGGCTTTTTCTTTGTATTGAGAAAGTCAAGTACATCTTCTTTTGAAACGTCTTCTAATTCCACTTTGATATTATGAAGTGAAAAGAGCCTTAGCGTTTTCAAATATGTAATGCCATTAGTAGGCTTGCTGTCTTCTTCATCAATTAGCCAATTGTAAAACTCGATAAACTTTTCAGAGTGTGCCTTGCATGGCAATGCCTCAATCTGTTTTAGAACAGTTTCAGGTTTTGAAGTCATAGACTAGACACTTTCCCATTTGTAACCGATTCGCCTTTCCATCCATGCTTAAAGGTATTACCCGAACATGACAAAAAAATGGGATCGGCGAGATTTGAACGCGCGACCTCTGCGTCCCAAACGCAGAATCATACCAAGCTAGACCACGATCCCAGTAAATCCTAAAAGTTGCCCAATTTAAGCTTCACAGATAATCATTTTAAAGGCACACAAAGGAGCAGAATTGTGCAAACAGAAGAGTACATCAAAGCAGGAAAAATTGCATCCGAAGTAAGAGAAATGGTTAGAGTAAAAGAATGGGTAGGAAAAACAGTTTATGAAATTTGTGAATGGGTAGAAGATGAAATTAGAAAGCGCGGTGCAAAATGTGCATTTCCAGTAAACACAAGTATCAACGAAGTTGCAGCTCACTATACTGCAGAACCAAACGATCCAATTACAATCAAAGATACAGATTTGGTAAAAATTGATCTAGGTGCACAAATTAACGGATACATTGCAGATACGGCAGTAACAGTATGTTATGATCCTCAATATGATGGACTAGTTCAAGCAGCTGAAGAGGGACTAGCAAATGCAATGTCAATGATAAAGGCAGGAGTTAAAGCAAGTGACATTGGCAGAACCATAGAGACCACAATAAAACAAATGGGATACAAACCAATTGCAAATCTTAGTGGGCATTCTTTAGAACAATATACAATTCATGCAGGAAAATCAATTCCAAACATTTGGTCAATTGGAGGATTTTCACTTTCAGAAAATTCGGCATATGCATGTGAGCCATTTGTGACAACATCAGATGGAGGAGGGTTTGTTAGAAATGGACAGATAAAAAATATTTTTGCAATAAACTCTAGGAAAAAAACAAAAGATCCTGAAGCAGACAAGTTGCTTGATTTTATTTGGGATAATTTCAACATGTTACCTTTTGCACTAAGATGGGTTACAAAAGAAAGAGAGGAAAAAGAGGCAAGAGATTTGTTGAATGTTTTAATAAAGAAAAAAGCAGTTCAAGCATATCCTGTTTTAATTGAAGTGAATGAACAAAGAGTAGCTCAAGCAGAACACACGTTTATTCCAACGGAAAACGGGGTTACTGTCACCACAAAAGCATAGAATTATTGTTCTATTTCTTCGCCAAATATCTTATCAATTACAGTAGAACCGTCACAAGAATTACATTTTGATACTTCCGCAAACAATACATCTCCTTTAGAGAATTTTCTTTTCTTTTGCATTCCACATTTTTCACATTTTTCAACAGTATATGCAATTGTAATTTTTTCTTTTGAAAATATCATTGAGGAACCCCCACAGTATTTCCAACACCAATAACTACAACAGATTGGCCTTCTTGGGTATTTTCTTTAATCATTTCATAGACTTGTGAGCGTACATCATCTGCTTGATCTGCAATTTCTTTTGTCATCAAAGTGATAGCTTCTTTAACTGATTGTTTTACTACGATAGAAAATACAGGAATTTGTTTTTCAGTTGCAATTGCTTCTATGTGGAATTTTTCAGTTCCAATCCCACCAATTGCGGCACCAAATCCTCGGGCTACAGATGCAGAATCTTCACCCTCCATTTTTAATGCAGCATCTATCATAATTATTGCATCAATTTTGTTTTCTGAAGTTATTGATTGTAATGCATCAGCAGGCCTTCCAACAGTAGATCCAGGGCCTTCTGCTTTTAATAAAAACAATTTTCTGTTTTCAAACTCAGTTTTTGCAATTGCCGTTTGAAATGCAATTATTTCTTTTGGGTTATTTAACATCATTTTTCCAACAACCATAGGTCCAATGCCATCACCAACAGGTTGGTCTGTTTTAAATACTGGAATTGCTTCTTTCATTGCTTCTGCTTGTTCCATTATAAAAGGCAAAATCATTTGAAGCGGCAAAATTAAAGGATAGTTATTTTGTTTTTTTGCAGTCAAAAACATGTGATTGATAATTTTGTGAATCATTTGTAAAGAAGATGCAATTTCAAGCAAAGTCTGAACTTTGGATAGTTCAGTATCACTAATTTCTGAAAAAAGAGATTTTACATGCTCACGAGTGTAATCTTCTCTTGATCTAACTGTGTGATGGACTTTTTCAACAATTCCATTTGGATCCATATCAACTGGCAGGATAGTAAAATAATCCAAGAACTGATCAATTTTTTTTTCAGGATTATTTTTTGGATTCAAATTTTTATTAATATAGTTAATTAATTCATTTCTAGATTCTTCACTAAATCCACCAAGTTTCTTAATTCCTTTTTTAATTTCACCTGAAGTAACATACAATTGAATTCGTTGACCATAAAAAACAAAAAGAATAATCGGCAAAATCCAAACTAACATCATCAAGGGATTGGTGTCATCTTTCATCCCAAACAATTGATCAAAATCAAAATTTGTAAAATCCACTAAATTCCCCGATCGTCAGATCTCAATTAAACCATTCGTCTATCAAAATAAAGCCAAAAAATTGTGTAAAATACCCATAGCCATGAAAAAATATGGCGAGTGCTTTTATTATAGTTCAAAATATAAAAAAATCGAATATGCCACAAACCAAACCTATTGTAAGTGTGGAAAATGTAGTAGCTTCAGCATCTGTAGACCAAAAGATGGACTTGAATGAGATTACCAGAACATTTCCAGATGTAGAATATCACCCTGATCAATTTCCAGGATTAGTTTTTAGATTAAAAAGTCCAAAAACTGCAACATTGATTTTTACTTCAGGTAAAATGGTATGTACGGGTTCTAAATCAGAAGAGATGGCAAGAAAAGCAGTAAAGACAGTTGTACAAAAACTCCGAAAAGGAGGAATTAAAGTGAAGAAAGATGCAGTTGTAGAAATTCAAAACATTGTTGCATCAATTAATCTTGGCGGAAAAATTCACTTAGAACAAGCTGCAAGAACATTACCAAGAAGCATGTATGAGCCAGAACAGTTCCCAGGACTAATTCACAGAATGC
>JAEFCZ010000026.1 GCA_016125975.1 Candidatus Nitrosopumilus sp. | reverse complement strand
GTTGATTCTACTAGAATCATATCCTAAAACAACATGTATTATTCCTGCAATTGCAGTTGTTGCTGCTGCAATTGAAAGTTGTTTTGTTGTTTTTGTCGTCATTAATCAAATGATAAACTATTTGGTTTATAGCGATTGATTCAAAATTTATTGAATCAAAAATATTATTAACTTAATACTTTTTTGGAAATGAAATCAAGATTCCAGTCAAAACAGGGAAAGATGGAGAGATGAGTTTAGAATCATGTTAAGAGACATCAGAAAAATAAGTTTGATTTTGTATCCGCAAAGTGAGTAGTAAATTCGTCACTCATGATATGTTTTAGGAATTATTGATAATTAAAGAATTTCAAAAAAGATTTTTGTAAACAGCATGTCGGATTTATTTCATGAAAAATCTACATTTGAATTTACAGGAAAATGTTTCTCAACTATGATTCAAGCAGATCGTCATGATTATCAAATTCTCACCAAACGTCCAAAAAGAATGGCAGAGTTTTCAGAATTATTTTTCAAATATTTTGGTCACAAAATTCCAAACTTTATGTGGATGGGAACTAGTATTGAAAGCAAGAATTACGTCTCAAGAATCAATGATTTACGTAAGGTAAAATGCCATACAAGATTCATCAGTTTCGAACCATTACTAGATTCAGTAGGAAAAGTAAACTTACGAGGAATAGATTGGGCAATTATCGGAGGAGAAAGTGGTCATCACTATCGTCCAGTGGAAAAGAAATGGATTGAAGAAATCATAGAACAATGTAAAGACCAAGGGGTTGCAGTATTTTTCAAACAATGGGGAGGATTTAGACCCAAAGCAGGAGGAAGAACAATCAATAGGAGAAAATACAGTAAATACCCAGAAATTAAAAAAAGAAACGCATTGAAAAAAATTCATTTTGATGAAAAAGCATTTGCAGAGATATGTTTGATGCATGAAGTTCAAAAGAGAAAAGAGAAACGAATTACAGCTACCAGATAATCAGAAAATCTAATTTTAAAAAATTACAAAACCAACCGATATGTTACAAGAAGAAGAACCCACCGTCAACGTTACAAAGCCAATTATGTTAAAAGAGCCCCATTTGATTAGAAAAGTAAGTTACTGATTTTCAGATTTTCCAAGTAATTCTTGTATCACATATGTTCTAACATTTGCAAATTCCCATTCTCTTAAATTTGCCTCTCTACACTCTTCTTTAATTATTAGGCCTGCCAATCCATGACTCCAAATGTGACGTTTTGTGTCATAGACCTCAATGATTTTTCCATGTTTAGTAATTTTGATTGCACCATGACATCTAGCAATTATTTGTAATGCTACACGTCGGTATACTTTTTCAAAATTAACCATAATAATAATAATAAAGATCACATCAAAAATGTTATGATTTAGATATTGAATAATAATATACAATAGAAATAACAAGAATTATTGCTGATGATTAACCAACAAACTAAGCTATAACTGATAGATGATGAGTTTGCCGAATTATGAAGCAGGATTTTTAATCAAGTAAATCTTTCACTGACATTTACAATCATTGAAAGTGGAGGAGATAAGGCTTCAGGATTGTAAATGCTTTCCCAAACAAATACCTGAATATTGTAAATACCAGATTCAGAAGGAATCCAAGATTGTGCAGGTGAAAATGATTGTCTAGGAGATAATGAACCAGTTAACCAAGAAAGCGAAATTACAATGTCTTGGTCATTTTTTACTTGTGTTAGATATGCAAAATTCTGATTTACGTCTTGATTATTTGAAATGTCAGCCATGATCATTATCTGCTCATCAATATAATGAGTTTTTTCTCCAGCAGGAATTTCTGTTGTAACAGGTTCAGCATATGCAATTCCAAAACCAAATGTAATCAAAAATGCAAAAAGAATCGCAATTTTCATAACGAGTATTAGTAAGCACGATATTTAATCTAGCTAATGGGGGACTTGCCTGAAAAATTTCCAGAATATTCCATAATGTATAAAACAATAACAAAACAGATCAAAAACCTACAAGGACAAAAAGAACAATCTACAAGTGAAGAGAAAAAGGAAATTAATTTGAAAATTCAAAATTACCAAAATGAATTAGATAAAATAAAGAAAATGTTTCCAAATAGTTTTTTTGAAGACACGTAATCATTCATGATGATGATCATGACCACAATCACATTGATGGTCTTGACCCTTTGCTCCCATTAACTTCTGAACCATTCATCTCTGATTTTAAGTAAATCGCCAACTTGTTTTTTGTGAGAGTCTGAATCCCAGTTTCCCTGATGTAGTTCTCTGACAATATCAATAATTTCAAGATCCACATTTAGTAGATTATCCATTAATTGTTCTTGTTCACTCATGACAAATTACAGTCACACTAGGAGAAAAACTGATCTAATTTCAGGTCTCAGCTTCCATGCTTTCTTTAAGCAGGTTCTTTCGAACCAAAATTGGAATGTTATAATATGCAGCCAGTGCCATAGCATCAGATGCACGATAATTTCTCAAAACAAGGTCTTTTTTGCCTGTAAAGTACAGATTTGCTCTGAGAACCTCACCGCTTTCATAGATTTTGACTTTGACTAAAACCAATTCATTTTCTTCACAGATATCTTCAATCATTTTGTAAATCGAAGGTGCTGCGTCTCCTTTGTCATCACCAAAACTTGAGATATGTTTTGCAACTTCACCTGAAAATGCTCTCATGTGAAATTCTTTTCCATTGTCTGCTTTTAGAACAACCATACCTTCAACGGCATATGGGTCAACGAATCCAACATAATCAATTTTTACAGAGTCATAATCAGGCTCTTGTGCTTGATTGATTTCCATTGTACGAATAAACTTCACGCCCAGTGCTTATAAAGATAGCAAAATTAGGAGATCAAAATCAAAAATCAATTAAGGTTAATTTTTTTAAACGATCAATGCTGTAGCGTAACCCCAAATTATTTAAAATCCCTAACTAAAGGTAGCTTAATGTCAACTAATCCAGAACGTGCAGTATCATATGTTCTAAACAAATCAGTAACAGAATACATGGACAAAGATGTTCTAATTCTAAGCCAGAATACGTTAACTAGAGAAGCAGCTAGAATGTTACGACACTATGAAACAGATGACATTATTGTTACAGATGAAGATAGAATACCAGTTGGAATTGTTACAGATGAAGATATTCTAAGTAAGGTAAGTGATGTTACAGTTTACGCAGAAGCTACAAAACTCAAAGATGTGATGAGTACACCACTTGTCACAATTAATGAAAAATCAACATTGCAAGATGCATTACATAAAATGAGAGATAACAACATTAGAAAATTACCAATTTTATCAAAAAAGAATCGAGTTATTGGAATGATTTTCCAAACAACAATTGCAAATGTAATTCGTGATGCAACAGCATCAGAGCCCAGATTATTAAGCCCTCCAGTAAAGGCAGTACTGGGAAATCTAGGATTTGTTTTACAATTTGCAGGAGTGTTACTATTGGTTCCTGCAATTGTTGCAACAATTTTAGAAGATACAACAACTGCTACAGGAATTTACCTTACAACAGTCCTACTATTGGTCACAGGATTCTTTTTGAATTCATATGGCGAAAAATCTAGTCTGAATCTACAACAGGCGTCAATATTGGTATTTGCTAGTTTATTTTTGCTGTCGTTATTTGGAACTGTCCCATACCTGTACGTGTTCCCAACTGAGGAAACCAATGTAGATGTATTTGGGAATGCATTCTTTTCAAGTGCAGCAGGATTTACCACAGGAGGAATATCGCTATTTGACACACCTGAAGAAGAGTTAACTCAGAGTTTTACATTCTATCGTAGTTACACACAACTTGTAGGGGGAATGAGTTTCATTTATCTGGTAATTACTGCATTTTATCCAGAATCAAAATTACAATCAATGCGTGGTTTTATTTCAGGAAGAACACTTCACATGAAAGAGTTATTCTCAACAATTACCATAATCTTTGCAGTATACATTATCATTGTTGCAATGTTGTTGTATTTCTTTGGACAAGAAAACTTACTTGATGATTTTTCATTAGCAATGAGTACATTAGCAACAGGTGGATTTGTCCCGTCATCTACAATTATCGATAACTTGGGATGGCAAGAAGAAGTAATTTTGATGGGAGCAATGATACTAGGAGCATTACCATTTACATTCCACTATGCATTTGTAAGAAAGAAATTCCTTGCCCCAAAATTAGGAAAAGAAGTTCTAACATACTTTGCAATTTTAAGTGGAGCTACAATACTATTCATTGGAATAAGTGGATTAGAACCATTAGAGAGTGCATTTTATTCTGTTTCTGCAAGTACTACTGCAGGACTTCAACTACAAAGTTTAGCAGGACTAAGTGGATTTGCACATGCAATTTTGATAACACTAATGTTTATTGGAGGATGTGGATTTTCAACAGCAGGAGGTCTGAAAATTTTCAGATTATTCCACCTCAAAAATTGTAGATCATTTTTTAGTAGTGTGAAAAGAAGAGACCTTTCAACTCAAACAAAAAAAGAGTTAACATCAACATTAATCATTTTGGCATTATTTCCAGTAATATCGGCAATTACAGGTGTACATCTTGCAGAGACTGAAGGTGTGTCTTATCAAGACGCATTTTTTGAGGCTGCAGGAGTAATCACTACAGGAGGCTTGTCTGCAGGAGTAATTGATTCAGATACAGATCCTGCAACAAAGATTGTCTTAGGATTTTTGATGATATTTGGAAGGTTAGAGATAATTGCAATTATCTATATTTTCGTGCCCAGATTGAGTTAAGATAGAATTTAATTTCATAGAAAAAATGAGACACCATGGAGCAACCTAATTCAGTGAAAAAAGGCAAGACACTGATTATTCTAGGTTTCATTACAATTGGAATTTTGTTTGTCATTTATGGAAGATATCAAGACTCTGAATTACTTACACCAAGTGCAATTGAATCAATTCAAAGAATTGCATATCTCTTTTACATTGCATTAGTAACAGCATTTGGAGCAATTGCCTTGGGAATGTACAGATATCATAAAGGTAAAATAGAAAGTAATGAAAAAAATCTTTCAACAATAATTGCATTAGTCACGTGGAATCCAAAATCAAGAAAAATCTTTGTTGCAACGTTTGTAGGATATGGGATATTTTTTGCACTTGTGTCAGGTACACTTGTGTATCAACCAGACGTCACTTTTTCAATACATTATGGTGCAGAGATTCCTTCAGGATTTGTTGCACCATGTTGTGGAGAATTAGGATACATGCCAAAAATAATCATTTACCTTACTGAACATATAGGATTACAAATAATTCCAATAAACTCGGTTCTTCAAGTAATTGTTTCATATCTAGTTGCACTAAATACATCAATTGCAATTAGTGCATACACATTTTCTAAACAAGGAAGTGGAATGAGTGGAATAGGGGCAATCGTAGGTGCATTTGTAGCATGTCCAACTTGCGCAGGCACGTTTTTCTCATTATTTATTGGAACTGCAAGTGGAATTGCGTTATCTCTTGCACTAGCACAATTGCAAACATTGTTAATTGCAGTATCAATACCAATACTGTTAGCAACTCCATACATCATGGCAAGAAAATTACGTAATCCTGATGGAAGTTGTAAAATCTAATTTATGTAAACCAATGATTAAATTTTTTTACATGCGGACGTTTCCAATTTCCAATATCATATCCGTCTCGTCTTAAAAACTTGAGAGTGAATTTGTAGATCAATTCATCATGATCAACTTGTTCTAAAATTTCACTCCAAAGTAATTTTTCATTTTTTTCAATTTGTTCTTTAAAATTAGGATTTAACGATTCAGCTAGATCTTTGCATTCTTCAAGTGTTCTCCCATTTTTATATGCACGAACACGTCTATCACATTTATCCATACTATGTCAGCATTCTAAAATTATTTTAGTCTAATTTAGAGTGTTTCAAACAAATACCAGAACAAAAAAGAATCAACATGGGAATTACAAGTACCTCAGAGTATGTTGATTTTTTTATTAATCTTAACATGGGTGAAAGTGTCAGTTTATTGAGTTTCATAAATAATGAAAAATTAGTATTAAAGCAGAAACTAGAATACAAAAATCTACCAAAAGAACCAATCAAAAAAGGAATAGAAATACTAGAACAACTAGCAATAGAAATTAGTGAGGATGGAGAAGCCAAAGTCATAGAGAAATATCAAAAATAGGAAAAATCATGGATAAAAATTCAGAAATTATTAGAATTGAAATTATTAGAATTCTAAATGAAAATGGAAAGATTCGAGGCACAGAATTAGCAAAAAGAGTAATGGAAAAAGTGGGGAATGAAAAAACAGTGTACAGAGAGATTAGTGCACTAGTTGAATCAGGGGACATTGAGAAAAGAGTACACAGTAGAGCCCATATTGAATATGAATTAGTAAATTTATACGAGTCAGTAAATAATCAATTAAAGAATCTACATAGTGAAGTAAAAACAATCTATGAGGAAATAGCAAATTTTGAGATGATCAGTAAAGCTGAAAACTTTTCATTTCATGAAAGACTAAGATCAATAATTCATCTCATACAAATAATTCAATCAACTGATGGAATTATGAAGTTGTTGTCATTTTATCCCACATTTAGAAAAGACAAAATGTTTTCACAAATTAATAGAAAAATAGATGATTGTTGGCAGGCAATTATGACAAATATTTCTAATCAACCAGAAGATGTATTTCTAAATGAAATTTTAGCAAATTTAAGAATTTCACATATGGATGCAAAAAATATCAATTAAGGTTTTTTAGTTTTTGAATAATAACTTTAAGGATTTCTTCATCATCAAGAAGAATTAATGGAAAATCATTTTCTTCACTTGCTTTTCTAAATTCTTTATCTTTTGTAACTATGATTAGGTTATTTTCCTGAGCATATTTTATAATTGAAAAATCAGAACCCAATTTTTCTCCAGCCATGTTTAGTTTTCTTACACTGTAAGCATCATATCCATGTTCTTTTAGACGATCATCCATACCATCTAGATTTTCATCTACAAGAATTTTCATAATAAAATTAAATCTTAATTCAATATTAGTGTAAAATTATATTTTTCAAGACAAATCTTGACCGCATGAAGGACATACTTTTAGCTTACAATAATCACATCCACAATTACGACAAGATTTTATGGAATCCAATGGAAATGTCATGATCTATATTACAAAATTTATTTTTAAACTTAATCCCACACCATCTCTTTTACTGAGGCTAGTTAGCAGTAATTGAGGCAGGAATTTTCTTTTTGACATAACGACCCAGTGTTTCAGGAGAGTATTCGATTCCATGCTCTTTTGCCATATGATTCCAATATGCAAAAACCACTTGTTCCATATCCCCATCTACTGAATAATCACAGTCAAAACCACAATCATCGCATCTTATAGAAACCATAAAAAATGTCAAATTAGTGGAATAAAAGTAGGAACATAGTAAATCTAAAAATTTGTCTAATTTTTTAGGAAAATTTGTATGAACATAAGCAAATAAGAAATTCAAAGCATCAAATACTTATTTTACAAAAGACAGGCTCTAATATGGATATAAAAGATGAAGATAAATCAGAAGAATCAAAGAAGAACCATATTGCATATTATAGATCACTAACAAAAACAATTTCAGATATTAATAAAGAAAAAAAGCACGAAGAAGATCCGGTAATTAAAAATCATCTTGAAAAAAGGATAGTGGCTATGGAAAAAGACAAAGTAAGAATTAGAAAAATGTTTCCAGATATTACAGATGATTAAAATGGTAACACCAACAGAAAAAAATCACAATAAGCATTTGGATTTGTTACACGAATACAAAATACATCTTGTAAAATATATTCAAGAATTAGAGAGAATGGACCAAACATCAGAATTTGCAAAAAAATGGAATGAAACTACCATTAAAGAAAGAAAACAGGAACTAAAAGTAATAGATAAAATTTTAAAAAATTTAATCAGATTTTAGGTATTTTGAGTCAAATCATACAAGTAATTACAAAATGAATCAAGATGTTTTGTTGAGACACCATCAAACCATGCAAGTTCAGAAGTTATACTAAATCCCTGTATTTCAGGCTCAGAATTTAATTTTAAAAAATTATTTTCAACATTAATTTTTTCTTTGATTTCTTTTTCATTATTTTTTGATAATTTATAATCACAAGGCATCAAATCAATTTGGACAAAATAATTACCATGTTGAGGATTAATTTTTGCCTTGATGAAAGGTTTGTTTTGCTGCTGGCAATTTCGGTAGTGTTTATCGTATTCAAACATTTTTGAATCTCCAATATATTTTTGAAATGTCATATCATATACTAAATTTAAAATATCTAAAATGTTCTAAAGGCCTACTACAAGTTTCTTGATTTTTGTGATTAATCTGATTTTTGTATTTATTGGCATTTCAGGCTCCATTGTGAAATAGATGATATTTCTTTTGGCATAAACTACCATTTGGGAAACTTTTTCTCTTTCGACATGGACATATCGAACTTTGCCTAAAGATCTGTCAAATTCCTTTCTCATAGAACGTCTTTGAGCTACTTGTTTACAGAAGTGTTCTTCTTCTTTTTGAGATTTGAGATTTGTTTTACCTGTTTTCATAATTGCTTCACGAATGTTACCTTTAGAATCAATTATTGCTGCAAATCTCATTTTAGAATCCAAACTGATGATTTTTTGAACAATTTCAAGAAGATCGACTTTCTTTGCTGCCATATACATTAGAAAAATTCTTTGGCAAATATAATCTAATAAAAATAATGTAAAATCTTAGAATAACTAATACAGGAATAAAATTATTGAAAATACGTAGAAAAAATATGAAAACTTCAATTTTTAATGTTTTAGAAAAATTAGAAAAACAATCATCATTAGAAAAATCAAGAAAGGTGGATGTTCCACCAAATGAAAGGATGTTAGCAATAACAAAAGAAACAGGGGAAATTCTCAATATGCTAATACGTCTAAAAAATGCAAAAAATATGTTAGAAGTTGGAATGTCAGTAGGGTATTCTACGATATGGTGTGCTGAAGCAATTATTGAAAATGATGGTAAAATCATAACAATTGAACAAAATTCAGAGAAAATTAAGAGGGCAAAAGAAAATTTTCAAGATGCAAATATTTCAGACATCATAACAATTCAAGAGGGGTTAGCAATACAAATACTAAGAAATCTAAGTTTGGATGAAAAATACAAGAATTTTTTTGATTTTGTGTTAATTGATGCGGATAAAGAAAATGTTATAGAGTATTTTGACATGATTTTGCCTCTAGTTTCAATCGGAGGTGTGATAATTACAGATAATATGCTATATCCAGAAAAATATAGAGAAGAGATGAAAAAATTTTCATCACATATAAAGTCAAATCAAAATGTCAGAACCATAACATCACCTATTGGAAATGGTGAAGAGATTACAATAAAGTTAAGATAATTTTTTCTTTTTAGTTTTTTTTGCTAAAGATTTAGTTATTGTTTTCTTCAGAGTTTTTTTTGCAGAAGATTTTTTCCCCAAAGATTTTAATTTTTTATCTTTTTCAGAAATTTGTTGTTTGAGTTTTTGTTGTTGTTCTTTTAATTTTTTATTTTTTAGTTTAATTTGTTGTTCAGTTTTTTCACGTTTCTTTTTTAGAGATTCATAGGTCTTTTCTTCTTTTTTGAGTTGTTTTGCCAAACTTACTTGTGATTTTAGTCTCTCCTTTTCTTCTTTAGTCTTTTTGGCAATCAATTCTTTTTCTTTAGAAATAGTATTTATCAAATTGAGACGTTCTTCTTTAGATTTGATCAAATCTTCTTCTTGGGATTTTATCAGATTTTTTAATTTTTCAGATTCTGCAAATTTTGCCTTTTCTTCATTTACTTGTGAGACAATAAACTCATAATCTTTTTTAGTTTTTTCCAAATCATTTTGTTTTAATTTAATTTCACTTGCAATAGAGGCCTGTTCAATTAGTCGGGATTTTTGCTCTTCAATCATTTGTGCCAGTAAAGATTGTTCAGTTTGAACTTGTTTTTCTATTGTTTCTTGTTCTAATTGTGCTTTAGCTAATTGTCTTTTTTGTTGTGCGAGTTCTTTAGAGATTTTTAATTTTTCAGAATTAATGTTTTTGATTATTTTTGCTCTTTCTTTTTTGACTTTAGATAATTCTTCTTTTTGAGTGATGAGGTCTTCAGAAAGTTTTGTTTGGGTTTCAATTTTCAATCTTTCTTCTTGTATTTGTGCTTCTAGTGTTGTTTTTTCCAGAGTCACTTTTTGTTCATATTCTTTTCTATGAGACACTAATTGTGTTAATTTAGAACGATGTACATCAATTTCATTTGAAATTAATTTTTGTTTTTGAATTTTTTCTTCCTCATCTTTAATATTTTTTGAAATTTTTTCTATATCATCAGAATCAACTGCATTCCAACCTTTAGGTAAAGTTCCTCTAGGAATAGATTTAGCTTCATAGACAGGTTCAGGTTTTGGGGTTTCGTTTGGAAGTGTTTGGACTTGTTTTGGTTCAGATATAATTACAGTTTCTGTTTGAGTGGGTGGAGTAGATTCATTAATTTTGGATTCCAGATATGAAACATCAGAGTGGTACAAAGTTTTGTTATTTGAAATCATATCAAATATGTGTTGTAGTCTTCCAGGATCTCCAATTCCAGAATTTATCAATTCCTGAATTTTTGGTAAAATATCATTTTCTGTAATAGGTTCAGGATTATCTTCAAGACTGATGGAAGAATCTAATTTCTTTTCAAGATATGTTTGATCAGAATGGTATAGCGGACGATTGTTTTTTAGACATTCAAGAATATGATATAATCGTCCAGGATCTCCATTTCCAGAATCGATTAAGGATTGAACATTTTCTATTGTTTGAGATAGGGTTAGTTGTTGCATACCGTATTCATCTTTGGTTAATTTTGTTCTAGTCTAGTAAAAATAACTTTTTAAAAAAAATTTACCCATGCATAAATTTTAGGTGATTTATTAATTAGAAAAGGCACACAAAATTGTGAAAACAGAGATCCTAATGATCTGCATAGGTGGAGCGATGTTTTTAGTAGGATTAGTCATGTTTTATTCAATTGAATTAGGTCAAACTGAACCCACATTGAGGCTAATCAAAAATACAGGAACATTTGTGGGTCTTAGTGGAATCGGAGTTACAGTAGCAGGAGTTTTACTATATCTCATTAATAGAAACCAACCTCCAATTCAAGAAAATTTTGAGTATAAAGAATAATTTTCAAGAAATGAAATAGTAATTCAAACAGAGTTTGTGTGGCAACTAAATTATAGCACATTGATTAGAATTTGGTAAATGACTGAGAAAGTGTGGATGGGGGCAATTTTTCTAAAAGATGAAGGAGGATATGAGATTCTCTTAAAATCATTATCACATTATCGAAAAAGATTAAGAACCATTGCAAATAGTCCTGAGTTAAAAGATTCTGCTGCAATGTTTGCATCTGTTTTAAATCAACAAGCAATGAAAACAGTTCCAAAAATTGATCAAGTAATTGAAAAAATTCAAAACAGCATTAACGACATTCAAGCTGTAAAAAGCTTAAGTGATGAGATTCCATTTTTTGAAAAGGCACTCATGTGTTATGAATCAGATATAAACAAAGCACAAGATACTGGACACGAGTATTTTGTGAAGGTTGTTGGGGATATGGCAGAAGCACAAAAGGATTTAGAAATCATAAAAACAGCTATTAAGAAAATAAAGGAATATTCAGAATAATTCTAAATTCCTTGCAAATACCAATTCAGGTAAGGGATTAATGCTTTACATTGTTTCTTTTTTTCTGATTCATCATCAACATCTAAAATTTTCTGGATTTTTCCATCAAGGTATTCAGATGTCAAATTACTCTTAAACTGAGGCCGAATTTGCTTTAAAACGTCAACAATCTCAATTGAAGAAGCATTATCAAAGTTTTCTAAGATTTTAGAAACTTGTTCATTTAAGGACATAAAGTAATTTAGAAACAGCCCATTATAATTTTAGTTATAGAACATCTTCATCATCCCAAGTGAGTCTAAATCTTCCAGTCACTCGAAACATCTGAATCTTGCCACCTTTTTTGAAATTTAATTTGTAAAAGTTATGAGAAGCATCATCTATCTCCAAAGATACATTTTCTTTTTTGGTTTGAAAAATAATTGGATTATTAGATATTTGATTCCAATCACTTTCATCAAAATCCATGTAAAATTTGGTATATAGTAATCCCATGAAATAGGATAAAATTTACCTGAATAAATAACTAAAGAATATACTATGTATCTGATGAATTTTTTGGGACAATAACACCCAAAAAACTAAGAATTGTGGGAAGTAATAATTCAGAATCATTATCATTACGAATTATTTCAAAAACTTTGAAAATTAACTGTTGAATGATTAAATGTTCATCTCGATACAAAGTCTTTTTTGGATTTTTTAGAGAATCTAAAATTGTAAAACCATTATCTGTTTGAAGTAATAGTTTCAAAAGAGAATTTGAAATAATTATTTTTTCATCTATGTCTTTATGAGGAAAATCAGTTTCTAATCGTTTTATTTGGGATTTGACATCATGAAAAGAGTTGTTTGTCGTTTGTTCAATATGTTGTGCTGATTTGTGCTCATAGTTTTCAGTTAAACGATAAAATTTCATATTACTTTTGGAGGTTACAAAAATGATTTCTTTTTCAATAAGAGAATCACGGGTTTTTTCAAAAGTAGTTTTTGCCATAAATTTTGGGACAATATGCTTCAAGAGTGCATTATGATGTAGTTCGGGGTTTTCTTTGATATGTTCTAGAACAATCCGTTCACGCTCATATTTCATTAAGGCAGGCTCAGGTTGACTCATTTTATCTAGGTCAACCTACTATTAGTAGGTCAACTATTAAAAAATTTTTTAGAGTAAAAATAATTCAAAAGATTAAGGCTAATTGTTTAAAAAAAATTTGGCACATACATTTAGATCCAAGAACAATGAAGGATGTGTGAGATGGGCACGCAGAAAATAACTAGTGAACAAAAAGAAGAGATTCAACAAAAAATCATCGAAGCATGTAAAAAAGACGCAGGACACGTTCAAAAAATATGCTCAGAGATTTAGAATTAAGAAAATCTTGAAAAACGAGTTCCTAGATATGCTTTAATATATTCAAAAAGTGAAACCGTTGATGAAAAAACTACCAATACCGCTATATTGACAGTAACAATATTGGTCGCAGGATTATTTGCATCTGCACCAATAGAGCAGGCAAGCACAGCACATTCAACTAGTATTGGAATTCTACAAGAAATTACTGCAACAGATACTAATTATGATTCTGGTGATCGTGTAGGGATTACTTGTAATGGAGCATTTGTTCTATTAGGAATAAAAACTGACTTGACAAATATTGAAGCAGATGACATAGTTGATCTGCATGCAACTGAGGAAGGTGTATTTGATACAGAACTTGTTGCAGATGTTTTAGCTGGAGAGACAGATGAATTCTTTTTTGGAGATGAAGTTCCAACAACCGGTTTTCCAACAAATACATGGGTTGATTTCTTCCTAGGCACTGAAACTGATACTGGAACAAATGGTGACGACGGAGAAGCGTTAGAAGCAACATTTATTGTTAGATCCATTGGTACTTGTTCAGCAACACCGTAAACTAGTTAATTCTAGTTTTTTATTTCTGTATTTTAAAAAGATAATATTATTTTTTATTCTTTATCGATGAACTCACTGGCACCTGGAGGTTCAGATTTCAAACGCTGCTCGTACGGTTTTGGTTATTGTGTCAGCATCTCCTCGTTGCTATCCCCATTATCCCTAATCAATATGTCACTCAGTTCTCAATTTCAAACATTGATCGTACGGTTTTGGTTATTGTGTCTTTATCGATGAACTCACTGGCACCTGGAGGTTCAGGAGCAAGTCCTTTTCTTTTTCTAATATCAGCAACAGCCGTAGCTAGCATTGATTTTGGAACTTCAGTCCATTCTTTGAAAGAAGTATTCCATGTAGCACGTCCAGCAGTTTGGCCTCTCATCTCTTCAGATAATGTAAAGGTCTCAGAAGCTGGAATTTCGCCAGTAACAATACTTGATGCGCCTTTTTGAGACATGTCCAAAACCTTGCCACGTTTTCCAGAAAGAACAGTTGCAACGTTTCCAACTAAATCAGTAGGCACACGAACTTCAATTGCCAAAGTTGGCTCCAAGACAGCAGTTCCTGCAGTTAATAACGCACCCATACATGCTCTACGAGATGCAGGTCCTAGTTGAGACAAGCCTCTGTGTGCAGTATCCTCGTGAGGAACAAAATGAGTAAACGTGAATTTACAGTCTCTCATCTGTTCTTTACAAAGAGGGCCTTCTTTCATTACTTCATCAAAACCAGAATTAATAGAATCCGTTGATTCTTGAACAAATTGAACACCTTTTGTACCGTTAATCAAAACATTACCACGAGAATCAAATTTCATAACTCTCTTAATTGTATCAGTATCCCATCCTGCGCCTTTGAGTAAATCAGATACTACTTTCTTGTCTTTCATATCACTGATTTCACCAGTTCTAAGCATATGTGCAATTTCAGGCTCTAAAGGTTCAACTTTCATGAAAATTTTGTTGTGTCTGTTTGGGGATTTTGCCATGATTGGCTTACATCCAGCCTTTACAGTTTCTCTATAGTTAATCAAAGGTTCAGATGTAACTATCTCACATTTTGCATCTTGAATTCTATGGGTTGCAACATCAAGGTGCAACACACCCATACCAGCAACAATAGTTTCTCCACTTTCTTCATCAATCCTAACGGCAAGGTTTGGATCTTCAATTGTAAGTTGTCTTAAAATTTCAACAAGTTTTGGTAAATCCTTGGGATGTTTTGGTTCAATTGCAACCTGAACAACAGGTTCTGAAACATATTTGACACCTTCAAACATTGGAATATCCTTTACAGTAGATAATGTATTACCTGCTCTAGCTTCTGTTAGTCCTAACAATGCAGGAATGTTTCCAGCACCAAGTTCACCTACTTGTTCTCTTTGATTTCCCATGAAAAAGTTTACAGATTGAACTCTTCCTTCACGTTTTTCATCAATAATTTGAATAGATTGTCCATCTTTAATGGTTCCAGAAAACAGTCTTCCAATTGCTACAGGTCCAGCTGCAGGATCTAATACCATGTTTACAATCATCATAATTGTCGGACCAGTATCATCACAGGCAAGTAATGCTTTTCCAACATCAGAATCTAAATCACCTTTCCAAATTTGCGGAATCCTGTACTTTACAGCTTCTGCAGGAGCAGGATGATGTTTTACAACCATTCCAAGAACTGCATCAGCTAATGGTGCTTTCTCAACAAGGCCGTCGACCTTTTCATTTTCATAAGCATCAATAACATCTTTGAATGTGATTCCTCTTTCTTTCATTAAATCAACATTGATTGCCCATCTGTCTTTTGCAGAACCAAATGTGACACTTGCATCTTGAATGGAAACTTTCCATTTTTCTTTGTATTCAGGTTCAGCATAAGTGTCAATTAATTGATTAAAGTTTGATACTACTTCTGCAAGTTGTGCTTGCATTTTTTCAGGAGTTAATCGTAATTCTTTGATGAGTCTGTCTACTTTGTTGATAAACAAAACAGGTTTTACTCTTTCTTCAAGGGCCATTCTAGTTACAGTTTCAGTTTGAGTCATGATACCTTCAACTGCATCACATACAACTACGGCACCATCAATTGCTCTAAGACTACGAATTACTCTACCACTAAAGTCAACGTGTCCAGGTGTATCAATCATGTTAATGACATATTCTTTGTCTTTTTGTTGAAAGAGCAAAGTGACATTTGCTTGATAAATCGTAATTCCTCTTTGTTGTTCTTCTTTATCAAAGTCCATTGCAAGGGCTTTACCAGCAGCAGAAGGTGCAATGATTCCAGAGTAGGCTAAAAGACTATCACTCATGGTAGTTTTTCCATGATCAACGTGTGCGATTACACCAAAGTTTCGGATCTGATCCTTATTTTTAATAATTTTCATAACATCGCTTGTTGACTTGAATTTTACCATATTCGCAAACCCTAGGATTCAGCTATTAAACCTTAGCCTTACAAAAAGATCAATAGATCATTTGGTTGCTTACATTACGAATATTTTTTGCAGTGACAAAATGACAGTCTTTTTTGCGTTTCTTTTTTGCCTCATTTAGCACAATTAACTGAGAAAAAAATGTACAATACAACATCTGAGATAGTTTTTCAGAAGGAAGATTTGGATGAATAATATTTATCCCAATTTTTTTAAGATTTTTTACAAGTTGTCTATTATGGGTATTTTTTTCTTCAAAAAGGACAACAGTATCACTTTTTTTAGCTGAAAATAGTTCCATATGAGAGAATTGTTCTATTTTTGAATAATGCACATCATATCCCATCACCTCATAGAACTTTGCTGCACAATACATTGCAAGTGGAAATGTGAATAAATTGCCCAAAACATAGATTTTCTTTGAAATTTTTACGTTGTTAGAATCAGATTTTGCTTTTGTGAATAATTTTGAAGGGTTATGGATAGTTATTGGTTTGACTAGAGAGATGCAAGTAAGTGCACTTTCTAAAAACGAGATACTTCCGGCAGTAAAAACATCGTGATTTGGAGAATTTAATAAAATAATGCTATCTGAAACTTTGGCTAATCTGTTATCAGATTTTGAAGTAATTGCAGTTGATTTTTTTGCAATCTTTGCTACTTTGATATTAGTTATTGTGTTTCCAGAGATAGATACAAAATAGACATGTTTTGATTTTACCAAGTGTTTATTTTTGTACAAATCTAAAGGATCCATGGATTTAACAAATCCATCAGAAAAGGATTCAGCCAACATTGATGAAACTAATGAATCACCACTTCCTGAAAAAATAGTATTTTTTTGAAGAGTTTTTGAAATAGGCATTTGAGTTTTAAAAGATTTTAAAAAATCTACTTGAAGGCAAATATCTTTTTCAAAAGCTTTTATCGTGTTCATTATTTGAAATAATTTCTTGACATATATTAGAAAATCTGTTTTGAGTATGTTTTGATTTTTATTACGACAAAATTGGAACAGATCATGGAAATATCTGTAGGACATACACCTGATTCAGATGATGCATTCATGTTTTATGGTATGTTTACAGGAAAAGTTCCATCACCAGATTTCAAAGTAAACCATGTAATTGAAGATATTGAAAAATTAAATCGTAAAGCAACCGATCCACAATTAGATGTTACTGCAGTTTCAGTTCATGCATGTGCATACATTCCAGGATGTACAATATTGAGAAGTGGGGGAAGTTTCGGTATAGGATATGGACCTATTGTTACAGCAAGAGAACAAATGACTATTGATGAAATAAAAAAATGTAAAATTGCAATTCCAGGAAAGATGACATCAGCATTTTTACTACTACAACTAATGATTGGAAAATTTGATTATGTTGAAATGAACTTTAGTGATATTCCTGAGGCTGTAAAATCAGGCAAAGTCGATGCAGGACTAGTAATTCATGAAACTCAACTATCATATGAACAAGAAGGTAATGTCAAAATTTTAGATGTTGGAGAATGGTGGGACAAAACAACAAATGGTCTTCCTGTACCACTTGGAATCAATGTAATGAAAACAGATTTGGGAATGGAGACAATCCACAAATTTGACAAATATCTTCAAGCATCAATAGAGTACGGATTAGAAAATTTAGATGATACATTAGAATATGCAATGCAATATTCAAGAGGAAAACCACGAGAATTAATTGAAAAATTTGTAAAAATGTATGTAAATCAAGTAACAGTCAACATGGGTGATGCAGGTGAAGAATCCATAAGACGAGTATTTGAAATGGCAAAAGAAAAAAATCTTGTTCCAGATTTTGAATTAAGTATCGCCATCAAGTAATTATAGAACAAATAAAAATAAAAAACATGGGCGACGGTATTGGAGGAGCAGTTATCAGTATTTTTACAAACAATGCCTTTGAATTATTAATCAGCCACACTAGAAAAGACAATCAAGAAGAATATGGAAAAGTAGAGAAAATCATCATGAGTAAAATTGACGATCCTAATCAGCCACAATATGAAGAAAAAACAAAAGAGGATTTGGAAAGAGCATTGAAAGGAAAATTTGTTTCATGTAACGTACAATATAGAGACGAAAAAACGGATGCTCTTGTTTGCAATGTATTTGTTCAAAAACCTCCAGAGGGATTTTAAATAGCCAAGACACAATAGTTTTTTGATAAAAGATCAAATTTTTAATAAAAAGTTACAACAGATTTGAAATGATAATAGACAATTAATTTGATAGTTTAAGGTATGATATTACTAAAAACATGCCTAAAATAGCAATAAAATCAAATTTTCAACATCCAATTTCCTAATATATGATAGATTCAAAATAATATCAAAATGGTGTTAATTGATAAGAGAATTTTTGCAGGAGGTCTTGCTATGATCATTGCAGGAGTTATTATCGGATTAACAATTGGAGAGCCACCAACAGGTCATTCTGGCATGACAGAAGAAGAAATTATTGATTTAATGATGGCAGAAGATGAAAATCAAGCTTTTCAGTTATTGTATGGTCTTTTAATCGGTGTAGGATTTTTGTTAGTTTTGATAAGTTTTGGGGCAAGACGTAAAAAAGGAAGTGCAAAAAAAACAGAGAAAAAGCCCGCAGAGTAATTCAAACTTTTTAATCCCAAACAAATACAAAAAATGAATGATTCATGCAGAGATTAGCATCTATCCAATTGCAACAAAAACTACCAGTGCAAGTTTCTATATTGCAAAAGCAATAGAAACAATTCAAAAAATTGATAATCTAAAATATGAAATTAATTCTATGGGGACCATTTTAGAATCAGATGACATGGATACAATTAACAAAGCAACAAAACAGATGACTGAAACTGTTCATAATTTAGGAATTAACAGAGTAGAAGTTGTAATTAAGATAGATTCAAGAAGAGACAAACATCAAAGTGGAAAAGAAAAATTAGAATCCATTAAAAAACATCTAGATTAAAAATTCTTTAAAATTCCAAAATGAGTATTTCGTTGTGCAGGAGTCCGTCCTATTTCTTTTACCATAGTTGCAAGTTCATCCACTGAGGAGCTAGTTGCTTTTCCAGCAGCACGATAGATTTCTTCAGAAAAAGCTGTGCCTACAAGGTCACTTCCACCATTAGACAATGCAACTTGAGCAAGTTTCTTACCATATGCTACCCAATAAACAGAAATGTTGTTCAAAGTATTTGCAAGCATGAGTCTAGATAATGCAATTACTCTCAAGTCATAAACAGAAGAGCATTCGTTATTTACTAGATGTTCTTGCTCTAATTCAGTATTATCCAAACTAAATTTTAGAGGAATGAGTGTAATGAATCCATTTGTTTTCTTTTGTAAATCACGAATTTTTATGAGATGATCAACAATGTGTTCAGGTTTTTCAATATGACCATAAAGCATTGTAACATTACTTTTGATCCCCATGTTATGTGCTTCTTCAATTACATCTAACCATTCTTGTCCAGTACATTTTCCTCTAACAATTTCTTTTCTGATTTCAGGGTGAAATAATTCTGCACCTCCACCAGGCATTGAGTCTAGCCCTGCATCTTTTAGACGAGATAAAATTTCTTTAGTAGAATTTTTTGTTAGTTTTGATAAATAGAAAATTTCTGCGGCAGTTAATGCTTTGATGTTTAATTTAGGGTGATTTTTCTTGATTACTTTCATCATGTCTTCATAATATTCTAACGGAAGTTTTGGATGAAATCCTCCAACAATATGTACTTCCGTAGCACCCATTTGGTTTGCAATTCCAACTCGTTGTTCAATTTCCTGAGGAGTTAGAGTGTAAGCATCTTCAGCACCATCTTTTCTATAAAAAGCACACATTTGACAACTTGCAGCACAAACATTTGTGTAATTCATGTAATAAGATGCTGCAAAAGTAACTGTATCTCCAACAAGTTCTTTTCTTCGGGCATCAGCTACTGCTCCAAGTAAATGCAAATTATCATAATTCATCAATTCAAGACCATCTTTGTAAGATAATTCCTGACCTGCAATTGCGCGATCTAAGGCTTGTGAATCACCTACTAATTGTTCTAACATACCATAAAGCAGTCACATCAGGATATATTCCTTAGTTAGGCTCAAGAAATAAGTAGTCAAATAGGCACATTACAATATGGTACTTCCTTTAGTAGATGAGCACAATCCAAAATGCTATCTATGTCATGAAGGGTTTGAGAATTTGGAAAAACTTCGAGAACATCAAAATTTGAAACATAAAGAATTTTTTGAATCACATGAAAACGAAATGAATCGAGAACCTGCACCAGGCGATGTCACTGTGTTTTAATTTTATTTTCTTTAATGGATTTTAACAAATCTTGAGCCATATCTTTTGAAATACTTGCCAAGTCAAATTCTTTATCAATAGATAATGCTTTTTTGAAATGTTTTAGGGCATCTTGTAGTTTTCCAGTTTCGCCCAAAGACAATCCTTTGTATGCTAATGCCATTGCGCAATTTTTATCAATTTTTAAAACTGCCTCGTAGCATTTTATTGCATCAGCATATTGTTGATTAGAATGTAATGCAGTACCTTTGTTTAATAACGCATCAATATTTGTGGGAAAAATTTGTAGAGCTTTATCATAGGAACGAATTGCAAGTTTTGTTCTACCTATATTTTGCAAAGTGACTCCTTTATCAATTAGGGCACTGATATTTACAGGATCATTTTTCAATACAAGATCATATAGACTAAGGGCATCTTCAAAATCACCGTCTTCAATACACTCATAGGCTTCAGATAACATTCTCTCTATGTTATTCAATATATCAGATAATATTTTGTTAATAATATAGATTCACTATTTGTCAACACCAGATCAAGAAGAATTTCTATCACGAGGATCAATTTTTAATGATTTGTTAAAACAATCCATTGCCTCTTCATATCTTCCAAGACTTCGAAGTGTGATTCCTTTGAAATTCCACAAATCAGGATCATTTTGATTCAAAAGTAGAGCCTGCTCAAAAAACCCAAGAGCATCATCAAAATTTCCATCGTCTAAGAAAGATTTTCCTTTTGAAACTAATTCTTGAATTTTATCCATAGAAAGTATGATTTTGTATTTGTTTTAAATTTGAAAAATTAAGAAAAATCACATGCCTAATCAACTAAACAAATTTTCAGTTATTTAGTGAAAATTTAAATAAATTTTTTCATCATAGATAATGTGAATTTGGATGAAACCGATGAAAAGATTCTCAAAAATTTAATGGTAGATGCACGATTATCTGCAAGACAATTAGCATTAAAACTAGGAATGTCAACAGTTACTGTCCTATCTAGAATCAAAAAAATGGAAAAAGCGAAGATCATTAATGGGTATTCTGCGATAATTGATCACGAAAAATTAGGATATTCCCTTACTGCTATAATTGAGATTATTGCAAAAAATGACAAAGTTGTAGATATTGAAGAAGAATTATCTAAATTTGAAAACGTTTGTGGAGTTTATGATATTACAGGTTCAACAGATACAATAATTATTGCAAAGTTCAAGGAAAGAAATGGGTTAAGTAAATTTGTCAAGGAACTTGCTGTAATTCCTAACGTAGAAAACACAATAACACATGTAGTATTAAATACAGCAAAAGAAGATTTCAGATTAGCATAGTGAAAAAAATTGAGAATTGCAAGTATATTTTTAATTTCGATAGTTTTACTTTTAGTTCAATTATCTTATGGGCAAAATGAGAATCTGGATATGAATCTTGAAGTTTCTGATGAAGAAAAAATTATTCTATTTGGAGGATTTACAATTGCAGTAATTGGATTATTTTTATTTTTAGCAAGAGACATTATTCTTAGGAAAAAAACATCATATGATAAAGAAGAATTAGAATCAAAGAAAGATAAAACAAACGAAAAATATCAATCAGATTGGGGAGATGATTATGAAGAGATTGGAAAGAGAAAAAACACAGTTAAAGATAAAGAATTTAGAGATGCTGTAAGAAACGACGAACTGCCAAATTATTATGAGATGTTAGGAATTTCAAGAGATGCAACTCAAGAAGAAATAAAGAAGAGTTTTAGAGAACTTGCAAAAAAAACACATCCAGATAGAACAAAAGAGGATTCAGAAGAAGAAATGTCAAAATTAAACAAAGCATATGAAGTTCTTTCCGATGAAGATAATAGAGAAAGATATGACAAGTATTTTGTAGATTAAACAGATTCTAATTTTACTATAATCATACTAAGTTCTATAGAATCAGGAGTTTGTACACTGTTTGTTAGATTTGTAGATATTTCCACATTTTTTGTCTGTTCTTTATCATCTATGGAAGTCGTTATTTTTAACTCACCAAATTCAGTATTTGGTCCAAGCATTTTCTTTGTAAGTAATGGAATTATAGAAAGATCTGTAACAACTCCCTTCATTTTATACGCAAATTTATCTGAAAAATATACACCTCCACGTGTAGTAGGTTCGTTTACAGGAATTGAAGAATGAGTTACAAGTACCTGAGTTAAGGGGTAAGAATTGTCTTTTAAATGAAGTGTGAATTGAGATGAGCCTAATTCAATAAAATCAATTAAAGATTTTAAGAGATTTTCATCTACAGTCATTTAAAAATAAAAAAATAATAATTCTATTGAATCTTTCCAATAACGTATACGAGAATTTTTTCAGATCAACTTTAAAAAGAAGAAAAATGATCGATTAACAATGCAATTATTTGCAAATACTCAGGTCATGAGAAACAACATTCTTGATTTACTTGTAGAAAATAAACTAGAAAATGATTGTTTTGTTGAAATGTTAGATTATACAATTGATTTATTTGAAAGTAGAGGACTTGGCAGAGATTATTATGGTTATCATAACATCAATCATGAATTAGAAGTGACATATTTTGCATTACTAGCTTCAAAACAAGAAAAAATAAAATTAACACAAGAAGATATGAAATATCTGTATGTTGCTGCACTGTTTCATGACTTTGATCCTGAAAAAAGTGTTGATAAACCACATGAAGAAAGTGTTCTAAAATTTATTTCAACAGATAGAAAACTTAGTCAATTAATTAAAACTGCAAAAATAGATTTAGAAATAATCAAAGTACTAATTTTACGAACAACCTATCCTTGGGTGGGAGAACTTAAAAAAAATGCAGAAGAGCAAATTAAACAATGCTTTCATAATTCAGAAATCACAAGAAACAACTTAGAATATCAAAACCACATTATGAATATTGGGTGGTATCTTACAGTAGTTGACAGAGTTAGTGGATATGCATTAGGAGATTTTTCAAAGGCAATGGAAATGGCAAAAATGAATGCACATGCACTTGCATGGAGACCATCATTGATTGTCAGAAGCGCAGTTGCATATTTTGAAGAATTGTTAAACAAGGAGACAGAGATGATAAAACCAGTTCTCAAAATACTTTCAAATGAGATGAGAAAGAACTTTTTTGATACAGTTTTAACATTTATGAGAATCAGACAACAAGAAATTACAATACAAGCAGATTGTGCATACAAAAATCTCAGATTGGTTCCAACAATAGAATGCATGTCAACTAGAAACGATCCTGACTTCATAAACACACTACATGATATTTTACTAGAATTGCCAAGGCCACTACAATTTTTAGATAATTTTGAAGAATCAATCAAAGATCCAGATACAATCATCACCACATTGAGATTAAATGATAAAAATGGAGAGATTGTAGGATATGCAAAGGGAGGATCACTTGAAAAATACAATCTACGAGAAGAGATTAGAGATGAAAATTATGGATTAGGAAACACAGTATTTTTGGAACCAATTGCAGTCAAAATGGGATATTGGGGATTAAAAGGAGGGAGTGAAATGCGTCACATGTTTGTAATGCAAGCACACTCAAAAAAATTCAAGTATCTCACAAGTTTTGCTCTTAGAGATGTAATCAACGCACGAATTGAAAAAGAACAGGCCGAATTTGTTGCACAATTTGATCCTGAACGATGGGATTATTATCGAATCAGAATTTAGAATTACCTGATGAATTCAATTAAAACAGAATTATTGAAAGTTGTTAAAGGGGAAATACATTCCGAAAAAGAATTTAAAAAATTTTATTCAGTTGATGCGAGTTCATATCAAATAATCCCAAAGATCATAATTTTTCCTAAAAATGAACAAGATGTGATCAACATAGTAAAAATTGCAAAAAAATTCAAAACAACAGTAACAGTACGAGGGGCAGGAACGGGTCTTGTAGGGAGTGCATTAAACAAAGGAATAATTCTAGATATGAAAAATTTTGATTCAATAAAGACCAACAAAAATCATGTTGTAGTAGGTACAGGCGTAATTAAAGGAATATTAGATAAAACATTAGAAAAAGAAAGAAAATTTTTTCCTCCAAATCCATCTATTGGTTCATTTTGTGCAATTGGAGGAATGCTTGGAAATAATTCTAGTGGTAGCAGAAGTCTAAAGTATGGCAGTATGATTGACAACGTTCTTGAAGTTACAATAATAGATGGTAATGGTAAAAAAATAATTCTTCCAAAAGACAAAAAATATTCAAACAAAATTATAAAAAAAATAAAAATTGATAAAAAAAACTTTCCAAAGGTTTCTAAAAATTCATCAGGGTATAGAATTGATAAAATAAAATATGAAAATGATAGTCATAAAATAATCATTGGTTCAGAGGGAACGTTAGGAATTATTACATCAGCTAAATTAAAAGTCAAAGATACGCCAAAAAAAAGAATACTTTTTGTAATAGAATATTTTTCAATAAAAAACGCTATTGAAGACTGTAATAAAATAATCAGTACAAACCCTTCTGCAATAGAATTTGTTGATGAGAAAACATTACAACAGATTAATTACAAATTTCAAAAAAATACAAAGTGTTTATTATTTGTAGAGTATGATGAGAAAATAAATCAAAATCAACAAAAAATAAAAGCAATAATATCAAAAAATAATTTTATCAAATTTACAAAAAAACTAGATATACAATTATGGTGGAGATATAGAGATTCGTCATTATTTTACAGTTTAAAAAACACTAAAAAAGAAAATAGATTACCACATGTTATTGAAGATGCAGCTGTTCCAATTAAAAAATTAACAGATTTATTTTCAATTTTAAAGAAAATCAATAAAAAATTTAAAACAAAATCAATAATCTATGGACATATAGGAAATGGAAATCTACATGTCAGATTGACATCAAAGAAGGTACAAAAACCACTAATTAACAACATCACAACTGAATATTTTGAAGAAATTATCAGTTTGGGAGGCACAATTTCTGCCGAACATGGGGACGGATTAGCACGATCAAAATTTATCAGAAAACAATATGGAGATGTAAATTACAAATCTTTTAGAGAATTAAAGAAAATATTTGATCCAAATAACATATTGAATCCTGGGAAGATAATCGTTAAAAACAGTAATAACTCAAAAACTTGAAAAATATAAAAAAATTTGATTTAAATTGACTAAATTATACTAGAAACCATTATTAGCAAAATAATTTAGCAAAATGCGTATTGAGAAAAAATATTTGCATATTGGGATTATTTTTCATATTTAGTGTATCCCCAATTGCAGTATATGCAATAGTTGATTTGGAAAAAGTAACCATTTCTAATCCAATGTTGGCAAATGCATTTGGAACCCCCTTAGATAGTTCAATTACAGTAGAACAACAAATACAGATTGCAGCAGATATTACAAACAATCAAGAAAAATCACAACAATTCAATTATCTTGTACAAATAAAAAATGAAAACGGAGTGGTTGAAAAATTATCGTGGACAGGAGGAGTATTAAATAAAGATCAAAAATGGAATACCTCTACGTTTTGGTCACCTCAAAAAGCAGGTGAATATATTGCAGAAATTTATGTTTGGGAAGATTTTCCTATAGATCATAAAGCATTAACGGAAAATACAACAATATCAATCAAGGTTAGTTAAGAAAAAATCAAATCATCAAAGTACAGCGCTTTAAGGATATTTAATAAAATAACAAAGTAATTTACAATCAATTAAAATCATATCCATTACGAAAAATATTTTCCTGAACATAGTTATTAAGATCGGAGGTTTGCCTCTTAGTAAAAAAAATTCAACAAGTTCTTGCTAATAGAACCTCGAGCCTAGTGAACATATGACAATAGGATATTGCGTAAAGTGCCGAGACAAACGAGAAATCGGTGGCGCTAAACCATACACAATGAAAAATGGTAAACCTGCAATCAAAGGCACTTGCCCAACATGTAGTACAGCCATTTTTAGAATCGGTAGAGGATAGATTTCTAATACAGAAATTTAATACTGCCATTCATCAGTAAGGCCATTCCATAGCGAACGCAATGGGGATGGATCTTTTTCTATTTCTTCAGTAATTCTATTTTTTAATACAAAAAAGAAGTTTTCCAGGGCATCAAGACCACCATCAGCGTAGAGTTCATGACCAATCTCAGTAATTCGTTTATGTTTTTCAGAAATTTCAATAGAATCAGGATTTTGTAAACAAAATGTCATCAAATCAATTAATTCTTCTTCTAACATGAAATCCATACAAAAGTAAGAAGTTTTAATCAAATTTAGGTTTTAAGAAAAAAGTCCCAAAGAGATTACTTTAGACGTTTGTAAATCTCTTTGAATTCCAATGAAATATTGTATGACATGTTAAGTAGATGTACAAGTTGGTTCATAGAGGTTTTATCATGTCCTAATTGTCTTAGAATAGTCAATGCCTTTTGTGGAGAACTAGATAACAATGAACTTTGTCCAGACCAGGTCTTAAATGCCTCTTCTACATCCAAACTAAAATTCAAAACAAATTCTTTCCAGTTTGGCATTGCTTTGAAAGCTTTTTCAGTCAACAAGACTTGGGATAGTTCTCTAAACTCATTTTTTCTATCAATGTACAACATGTCTAGGGCTTGTTGGATTTTTTCTTCCTGATATTCAGGAGTATTTAGCATATACATTCCGGCTATACTCATAAAGTATCATTCACATAATTAGAAATAAGTAGTATAGTTGATTCTCTGAAAATTTGTAAAAAAAAATTAATTAAATTAAACAAATGTTAGGAAATAAAAAAGAGGATCTTATTGGAAGGGGTCAATGAATGGACAGTTTACAATATGATCACTATCCATCGGACGTGCAATACCAATATCGATCAAACCAGCTTCTCTATATGCATTCAAATCACCAATGGTTTCTAACAATTGTGCATTTTCTGGGTCAGCCCAACCCGTCATGAAAATTCTCCACATAGGAGAATAATTTTCATCACCAGGAGCTCCTGCAGCAATACCTGCTTGGAATCCTAATGGACCAGAACCAATCAGACCATTTTTGAATTGAAATAGATCAACTGCTGCTGAGTTTGCAATTAAACTTGCAGATGTCGGTGCACTAACAACACCCATCATACCTGCAGGACCGCTAGGAGTAGCATCTGTTACAATGTAATAGATAGTTCTACCATCTGGACCCCATCCACGATGAGCTATGAAAGTCACATTCATCTCTTCTGTATCAATATCAAGAACTTGCCCACCGCCATAGGGTGTTTCATCAGTCAAAGTTTTGTCTTCTTTAACCATCATTTGACCATCAGGCCAAACAATTTGCGGCATATTCAAAACCACATCAACAGAGGTTAACGTGATTTCTCCATTATCTGCAGCTTCCATTACCATTGCATCAGAATTTAAAATTCTTGGTGTAGAACCTTCATTCCATGTTACATGAACATGTGAAGTTAATGCACTGTATACATCTGGTTGTGCAGGAGTACTAGTAAAAACTTCTCCTTGGAAACCATGTATACCATCACCTTCGATTCCATTTGTAAACATGTAGGTTTTTGAAAGTGCTGCATCAGGAGCATTCTTTAGTAATGGTGCAAGCTCTACTTTCCAATCTTGATTATTTGTAATCAAGTCTGCATGTGTTGGATCACTTGAATCAGTGATGATATAGTAAACATCACCACCATCATAGTGACCTTGATGCATTGGAATAATTGCAGGGACATTTGCCCTTGATAATCTAAGTACAGACCCCAAGTCATTTTCAGTTATCTTTTCTTCAGTATCATCATGTGCTTTAGTTTCTACATCATGATCATCATCCTTTTCTTCAATAACTGGTGCTACAGGGGAAACTTGACCTTGTTTTGCAATCCATGCGGCTTTACCACCTGGAATTTCAGAACACAGTTGTAATCCACAGACATTAGTGCTTGAACCATATTTTGAAGAACCAACACCTTGGCCTTTAGCAGCCTCAGCATCTGTGAATGAACCAGTAGTTATTCCCATAGTAAACAAGGGGAGAATTGCAAGTAATGCAATGTATCTTAGACTCTTGTTCATTAAGTGAAAAATTCAATTTTTGTTTAAAAGAATTTGTCCAAATCAAACATTTATACTGAAAGTTCTGAAAAACGGTTTTCAACATAATCCCAATTAACAATATTCCACCATTCTTTGATATAATCAGGTCGTTTATTTTGATATTTTAGATAGTAAGCATGCTCCCACACATCCAATCCAAGTAAAGGTGTTTTCTGTAAAGTCCAAGGACTTGTTTGATTTTCAGTAGAAAGAATTTCTATTTTATTATACGTAGAATTGAAAACTAACCAACACCAACCACTTCCTTGAATCCCTATTGCAGCATCTGAAAAAATTTTTTTAAAATTTTCAAAGTTATCAAAGTAAACATCAATCGCATCTTCTAGTTTTCCTCCTGGAAAACCATCACCATTTGGAATCATTGTTTCCCAAAACAATCTGTGATTTTCAAAACCACCTCCAAAAAAGTTGATTTTGTTTCGTCCAGATTCAGGAATAGATTTTAGATCAGATAGAATTGATGTAATGTATTGAGGGTGAGAGGCAGCGCCAATTTCTTCAAGAGACTTATTCAATCCATCAACATATGATTGATGATGTTTTTGATGATGAATCTTCATAGTTTCGGCATCAATATAAGGTTCTAAGTCACCATAATCATAAGGTAATCTTGGGAGTTCATATCGAACCATGATTTTTAACAGTATGATCCACATATATTCTTCAAGAAAAAATCAAGTTTTTATTTAAAATTAAATTTGATAAATTAGTGGTTCATCCAGTCATTAAAGAAATTTTTCTAAATCAGAAAAAAGTAATTTCATTTTTTTTATGGACTACTAATCAATTAAACAATACAGGTAAACTGCAAGAATTTTTCAAATTACACTTGGAAGTTATTTCAGAAGTAATAGACGAAATAGAAAAAACACAAGATGTAGATTTTTCAAATAAAAATGAGGCTAAATTATGGGCAAATAAATTTTTAGAAAACTATGATGAAAAAATAAGAAAAATGCGAAATAATAGTAATCAAATATTTGAAAGATTTCATGAATTAAAAAAAGAATTTGATGAAATAATTCTAAAAAAACATGAATTTGAAAAGGAATTAAACGAGATTATGTTAGTATTTCTCAATAAACATGAATTGCTTATTGGAAAAATAATTTTCTCATATAGAGAAATATGGTTTTTAGCAAATCAAGTTAATGATTTTAATTTCAAATTAGGCTCAATTGAAAGTTATCAAAAATGGGTTAAGACAAATTTTTCTAATCTTAAAAAAATGAAAAATTCACTAGAAGATATAGAACTAGAAATCTCAAAGGAGAAAAGATGATAAGAGTTGAAAGAATGAAAAAAATATGAGAAAGCTAGGAACAATTGATTTAGAAATTTTACATTTAGCAGTTAAAGAAAATGGTACATTTAATGAAAATAATCTTGAGAACTCGGATTTGAAAAGGTTAGGAGTGGGAAAAATTTTAGATTCATTAGGATCATTAAAAGATAGAAAATTTATTTCACTAAACAGTGATGGTTCATTTTCCATAACTCCAGTTGCAAGAGAAATTCTCTGGGGGAATATTCCAATCTGGGCCAAAATTTTACGTCTATTACAAATAAAATCATGTAATTTGGAACAAATCATTGATATTCTAAGATTATCTGAAGGAAAAATTTTATCTGAAATTGAAAAATTAAGACAAAATCAATTAGTATTGATGTCTCCTCAAAGACAAGAAGAAAAAATCATCAAAGTATACGAAATTCTACCTGAGGGAATAGAAGAAATTGATAAAACTGAAACAGATGGATTTGACAGAATAAAATTTGGAGAAATAAAGCCTGAGATCGAGATTTTAAGTTTAATTGATGAAGTCACAAAAGATATTCAAGATTCTCAGATCGAATTAGAAAAGAAAACAAAAATTGTTGAAAAATTATTAAAACTTAAAACAAAATTGAACATCTAATTATTTTGAACGAATTTTATCTTGTATTTGTGCTAGAATAAGTTCAGCCTTGTCTTTATTTTCAAAGTTTTCTACACTTTCATCCATAATTTCATCAATTTCGTAACTCTTGTCAACAAGAACATTTGCAACATGATCATCAAGAGTACCATTTCCAATCAAATAGTATGCAAATACAGTGTTTTTTTGTCCAATTCTATGAAGTCTGTCCTCAGCTTGTCTATGAATTGCAGGACTCCAATCAAGTTCTGCAAAAATAACATACTTTGCTCTAGTTAAATTAATTCCCACATTTCCTGCACGTATTCCAGCAATCATTAGTTTTGACTCTCCTTTTTGGAATTTGTCAATTTGATCTTGCCTTACTGAATCAGATTGACCACCAATTATAGAAACTGGTGAAAATTCTTGTAAACTTTCATGAAGTAATTTATGAATTACCTTATGATGGCAAAAAACAACAACACTTTCTTCAATCTCCATGATATTTTTTACAAAATTGATAACATGTGGAAGTTTTGCCAATCCAGCAATTTGTCTTTCACTTTGTATAGCTCTATGGTATGAAGCTGATTTTGAAAATTCAGATTCAGCATCTTTTTGTTCTTCTTCAAGTTGTTTCCAAATTTTATCTAATTCTTCAAGATAATAATCAGTATCAGCTGCAATGACTTCTTTGTAACGTACTTTATCTTTTAGTTCCTTTAACACATCAGACTTTTTACGTCTAAGCATGACGTGTTTTTGTAATTCATTTCTTAATGATGCACGTTTATTTTCTAATACTATTGCTTTGCCTTTTTCATTTACATAACAAAAATATTCACAGAATTCTTTGAAACTTCCAAGAAGTCCAGGTTTTAAAATATCAATTATCGGCCATATTTCAGAACCGCGATTGTAAATTGGGGTTCCAGAAAGACCTATTCTATAAGATACAGAAGATAATGCTGCCAATTTTTTTATAGATTTGTATTTTTGAGTTGTTTTAGATCTTAAATTATGTACTTCATCACAGACAACTGTTTTGATTCCAACTTTTGCCAAATCATCATATCGTTTGAAAAGTAATTCGTAATTTATTACATAAATATCAGTTTTAGGAAGTTCTTTTTTCTTCCCAGTACGAATTAGAGTTACACTAGGAGAATCAGATTCTATTAATCGGCCATTTCTACTTTTTTTCTTTAAGAATTTTTCAATTTCTCTTTCCCAATTGTTTAATGTGACTAATGGTGCAACAACTAAAACTGGAAATGTTTGTTTTTCAGTAGCAACATAAGATAGTGTTTGTACTGTTTTTCCAAGTCCCATTTCATCGGCCAACAATGCATTTCCTGAAGATTTCATTAAGAAATCCAATCCTTCTTTTTGAAAATTCAGTAATTTTCCTCTAAATTGACCACCAGTTTTTGCACGTTTTAGTTTGTGCTTAACAGGAGGTAAAGTTGGTTTTGGAGCATATGTTTTGATGATTTTTCTTTGCCAGGTTGTTTTAGACAAGATTTCAAGAGGATACCTATCAAGGATCAACTTGATTTGTTTTACATTTTCAGTACTATCAGGAATGATTACTTCATTAACATTTTCACCATACCATGCTTCAGGCACCAATCTTGAGATCATACTTACAGCACGCTCACCAGTTATCTTCCAGCACCAGATTTTCGAGTATTTGTCAAGAACATACTCTAAAGTCCCAATGTTTTCCATGGATGTTTCCATAATTTGTCGATAGAATGTTTTTTTGCCTTATGAATCTTCATGTTTTCCTCGATCATTAAAAAAGAATCAAAAATCCCCCAAGAGTTAAAATATGATAGTGTTTTTAGGTATTGGAAAAATCATTGTTTTCCACAGGTATAAAAATAGAAATTGATTAATTTACAAAGTTTAGAAAAAAATAATCAATCAGATTTTAATAAAAATCATTGAAGAGTATTTGCAAACATATGTTTAAAGTTCACGAAAATTTTATTGGTATATGGAATTTATACAAGATGAAGAACCAGATGTTAAAAAACCAATATTAATTGCAGCAATGCAAGACATGGGAAATGTGGGAAGTATTGTAATTAATTTTATCAACGAGTCATTAAGAACAAAAACATTTAGAATTTCAAAAACACCATTTCCAACATATGTTGTAGATAGAGGAGGGTATATTGATCTACCAGATGAAAGTTGGGAATATAGATACACAGATGATTTGATAATTTTTGGAGGAGGTAAAGGACAGCCACAAAATACAAGTGAATTAAATGCATTATGTCAAGATGTAATGAATGTTGCAAAAAAATACTCTGCAAAATTCATTTACACATTAGGTGGTTTTCATACTAACAGAATGTATAACAACAATCCTAAAACATACATTACTACTACATCACAAGAATTAACAAAACAGATGGAAGATTTAGGAGTAGACATAACCCCACAAAAATCAATCATAACAGGTTTTAATGGATTGGTCTTAGGATTTGCAAAAAAGAATAGCATTCATGGAATTGGGATGTATGGAGAATTAAATGAGCCTGAAATACCACAATATAGAGCAGCAATCAGCATTATCAAAACTCTTGAGAAATTAACGTATAGAAAATTTGGCGATACGAGTAGATTAGAAATTATGGCTCAAGAAATGGAAAGAAAATTCAAAAATTAACTGTTAATGAGAGTTTCCTATAGGATGAGGTTCAGTATTTTCATCATGACAATCACAAGAACATAGATGTGTTTTGTGGTTGTTCATACAATCAATGCATTCAAAATGCTTTCGGGTTTCACAAGCAGCGCAAATCATCTTATTATTGATATTTACTAGATGAATTTGAATTTTTCTTAGTTTTTGTCATTTAAAACTCAATTTCACTTCTACGAAGTAGATCAATAGTTAAATCAACATATCCCTGTGGATCTAATTCTTTAACAAATCCACCATCAATGTTGATCAAATAGATAGAATGTAAATGGGCATTTAAAATATCATCATATTCTATAGGAGGATTTTTGTAATATAGATCACATAGAGATTTGACTTTTTGAATATCTTCTTTTGTTCTAGCATTTGGAGGCAATAAGAAAATTTTTGGGATTGGTAAAATTCCAGTTGCAGGACTGGCTAATGAAAATTTAGAGCAATGTTGACTATATCTTGCAATCTTACTCATTATTCTTGCAGTAAAATAATCAATTGTATCCATAGCATGTTCAGGAGGAGTAAATCCAGTTTCAATTTCAATAATAGTATTACCTCCACCTTTTTTGGCAAATATATCACAAACTAAAATTTCTGAAATATCTTTTTCAACTTCAACTGCATGTCCTCTTGAAATCAAATTACTTGCACAAATCAACTCCAAAATAGAGTGATTGATTTTTACAAGATTTTTTTGATACATTTCAATTAATTGTTGACGAACATAGTTTAGTTTAGGAAGATCCTTTTCTTGTAGATTTACAGATAATTTTTCAGTCATATTATATACATCGTTACGAAATTTTTCTAAATCCATAATTCATGATTAGATAAATTTGGGGGTTTAAGAACAATCTGGAATTAATCGACCTTAACAAGCATGAAAATAGTCAAAATGAATCAAATAAAATTGAAAATTAGCGAATTTTTCTTCATACTTTGTCTTAACAATAGAAATCAACACGACATCAAGTGTACAAAAAAGTAGGAATAGTAGGAATATTTTCATTTTTGATGTTATTTTCTAGCATCCAGACATCTGAAGCAGAACTATGGGAATTAATCATAGACCTCAATGTATAGAAAGGCGCAATAATTTCAGGTGAGATATTAGCAGTAACTGGTAAAGTAGTAGACCATGCATACAATCCTATTCGAGGTGCAGAAGTATTAATCTGAACAGGTTCTGAAACAACAAAGGCATTTACTGATCCGTGGGGAGTGTTTAGAGGAGAGTTCAAAGACTTTGAAAAAACTCCAGGAACTTATACAATTAATGTAATTGCAACATGGTATGGAATAACAGGGTTAGAATCCACCCAATTCCAAATAAAAGGAGATGCATCAGCTGTTTCATTATTACAACAAAAATTAGATACTGATGAGGCAAGAAAATATCTAAGTTCAAATGAAAGTGACTTTGAAAAAGATCCTATAGGACAAACACTCTTCAAATTTTTGATAATTGATTTTCCAGATTCAGCTGCATCTAATTTGAAAAAGATCCTATAGGACAAACACTCTTCAAATATTATCATGGGTTATTACAAGAATTAATTTTAGAAAATAAAGAGGCAACTCAACCAAATGAAGAAGAATTGCATATAGAGGAACAAAGAGCCATTGCAGATGATCTTACAGAACAAGCAATTGAAGAGTACGCACCAAATTATGGAGTATATGAAGGAACAAATTACGAATATTATGTGAACAGTTTAGATCCAGAAATACAAGACATCATAGTTAGCCAATTGAACTTTACAAAAAATATATTTGAAGAAGCACAGGCAGTTAGGGAACAGATTATTGCAGATGGTGGAACATATGAAGAAGCACAACAAGCATATCTTGAAATGCTTGCGATACCAAAGGAAAAATTAGAACAATTCAATCAGCAACTTGAAGAGTCAATAGATGAAGAATCTGAAGAAAAGAACGATTGATAAATTCTACGTGCGCCTTATATTAAAAATTCACATATACAGTTTATGAAAATAGATATCCCATTATCATGTCCAACTTGTGGTGGAAAAATGTATTCAGTTTGTTATAAATCATCATTTTCACTTCTGAAAAAAAGAAGTTGGCAAGTATGCAAAGAGTGTAATTTTGAAAGAAACTCTGAAGATTTTAAAAAATCAATTTGTTGTGCCTAGCAACACACCTTTTTTCTAAACAATTTTTAACCATATTTATGAATAAATTTTAGATTGAAAATATTTCATAAACCCACATGCATTACCTGCAAAAAAACAGTATCTGAAATTGAAAGAATGAAGACAGATATTGAAAAAAGAGATTTTTTCAAAGACCCATTTTCAGAATCAGAATTAAAAAAAGTCATAAAAATGACTGGGAAAAAACCATCAGAACTTTTGAGAAAACGAGATAAAATGTACAAAGAGCTAGATTTAGAAAATAGCAAAAAAACAGATACTCAGGTAATCAAATTGATGGTAAAATATCCAGGATTAATTTTACGACCAATCATAATATCAAAAAACAAAGCATATGTGGGAAAAGTAGATACAACAAAAATAAAATAATTTTAAGAATTTTCTTTTTTAAATATTCTAATTGCTTCTAAATGAGAACAATTCGCTTTTAATCCCTTTCCATGATGAAACTTGTAAAAATTTTTGAATCCAGGACATTCACAAGTATCAGATGTCACAAAATAGGATTTATCAGGATCAGATGAAGATTTTATCTGAAATAAATCATCATCAATTTTTGAAACACCTCCACTTTCAACTAACTTTTTTGCCTTACGTAGGGTATTTGCGCTCATACCAATTGAACAGTATTGTTATTTTTTATTCTTTAATTTTTTTAGCATGTTTGCCCATTCTTTATCTTGAGCCATAGCATTCTCATAAAGAAGTTCGAATGTCCATGCAATAATTTCTCCCCAAATAGATTTAAGAGAATCTTCATCAGTCCACAAAACACTAGTCTTTACGGATTCATTGCAAGAATATTTTTTGCATTTTTTGAAGGATGTTTATTCCATTTTTTTATTACCCGATCACAAAATTCAAGGATTTCAAATTTTGTTAATATCAATTCATCAGGATCAAAACCTCTGTTACCAGTATTTACCATATTTTACCAATTATGAAAGGAATTATAATTTTTTAGAATAATATGTTCATAAAATCTTAAATAATTTTATTACTATAATATACATGACGAGAGACCTGCTTTTCTGCTCAGAATATGCCTAGAGTTCGTTTCACTCTCATCAAAATGTTTTTTTGGTAATTTTCAAATGATTATAAACTGATTTTCACATTCATGATTATTGAGTATGAAAAGATATGTTGCTACAAGAGCGGCAACAATGTTTGGAGTTTTAATGATCACATTATTGATCACAATTTCATTAGTAGGTTCAAACATGGATACCATCCTAAAACAAGGAATCGTATTTCAGGTTCGTTCAGAAATAACTGAAAATCCAGCTATTGCAGAAAGTTTTTCGTCAGTTGATGAATTTGAAGAATTCATACAAGGTCAGATTGATCAAAGAATTAAGGTTCTGGGTCTGGATGAACCATGGTACTCACCTCAAAGAATAGGCCTTACAATGTATAAAATTTTACTTTTAGATTTTGGTCATGCTACATTTCTTACTAGTGATGAAGGATCATCAGATGTAAAAGACATCATATTTGAAAAACTTCCAAGAACAATTCTTCTATTTACAACAGCTACAATAATAATTTCAATTATAGGGATTTTTCTAGGAGCATTATCTGCTAGTAAAGTTGGTTCAGTTATAGATAGAATAACATCAAGTTTTGCAATTATCAGTTCTAGTTTTCCAGTATGGTGGATAGGAATGTTAATGATATTTTTATTTGCATTCACATATCAAATATTTCCAGCAAGAGCAACTCCAGACATTCCTTCATCAGATCCTGGATACATAGGTTCATTGTTGTACCACATGGCATTACCACTAATTACAATTGTAATGATTGGTTTTGGTTCATGGGCTTATTTGGTAAGAAATTTCATGGTAGGAATCATGCAAGAAGATTTCATAATGGCAAAAAGAACAATTGGCATAAAACAAAAAAAGATTATCTATACTCATGCATTAAAAAATGCAGCACCGCCTATTGTTACAATTCTAGCTCTAAGTTTATCAGGATCTTTAGGAGGTGCAATCATTACGGAAGCTGTATTTGATTGGCCAGGAATGGGAAGACTATATTTTGAAGCAATAACAGTCATGGATTTACCAGTAATTATTGGAGCAACATACATTCTAACGGTATTCTTCTTAGTTAGCATATTCATTGCAGATTTACTATACGGATATTTTGATCCAAGAGTGAGAACAGGACAATGAGCAGTATAACACCACAGGAGATTAAACAAGAATTTCTTAGAAGCAAGATTGGAATTGTAGGAATTATTATTCTAGGAATACTTATTGCAACATCAATTATTGCGATAATTGCCATTCCAGTAGAAACATTTCAAGAATGGAATAATCCAGGAAATTGGATCTTATATCCTAAAGTAGCAATTCCTGTTTGGGTAAATATTTTCATGACTGAAAAAATTCCAGAACATAAAATTATAGAAACACCAACCATTCAAACTAATTCCGAAGGTGAAGTTATGTTATTATCACACAAATTTGGAGTGAATTTTGATTATGAGTTTTTTCCAAATGACTTTATCTATGTTTTTTCATCAGAATATTCTGAATCAGCATTATTACAAATGTCAGTTATACGACCTGATGGAATAAAATTGGAATTATTATCAACATCACTACCATATTCAAATTCTAAAACAATTCACAGTGAAAGAATTTTTTCAACAGACGAATCAATAAAGAAAAATTTGTTACTACAGTCAAATATATTTAATTTTAATTTAGAACAATTATCAGCTGAAGATATTGTTTTTTCAAAAAGAGATACAAATGAACCTCTCAAAGGAAATTATATTTTTTCAATTGACACATATTCGATAAATTCAGAAATTCAAGTTCACGAATCAAAATTGATCATAGGAGGAAAGGCATTTGGAATAATGGGAACAGATGAACTAAGACGAGACCTTGCAGTAGGGTTACTGTGGGGAACTCCGCTTGCACTATTCATCGGTTTAGTAGTATCAATTGCATCAGTAATAGCAGGATTACTGTATGGAATCTATGCAGGATACAAGGGTAAAAAAACAGATGAAATGATGATGCGATTCAATGATGTAATCTACGCATTGCCTGCACTTCCATTTCTAATCATTTTATCAGTTACAATTAGTAATAGTATCTTCGTTCTAGTCGGATTTTTGATGATATTTGGTTGGGTAGGCATTGCAAAAGTTGCCAGAAGCATGTCACTACAAATCAAAACTAGAGGATATGTAGATGCAGCAAATATGATGGGGCAAAAAGATTCAAAAATTGTACTTAAACACATCTTGCCTCAATTACTCCCATACGCATTTGCCAGTATCGCAATATCAGTTCCAGCTGCGATCACTACTGAAGCCGGTTTAAGCTTTCTAGGACTAGGTGATCCATCATTTCCAACATGGGGACACATACTTCATGATGCAAATACATTTGGTGCAGCATCTAGAGGATTATGGTGGTGGATCATGCCACCTGGAATAATGATTGCCATTGCAGGACTTGCATTTGTCTTTATAGGAAGTGCATTAGATGCAATTGTTAATCCAAAACTAAAGAGATAATCAGAAATAACTTCTAATGGTGTCTATTGCAGAATCATTTAGTTTGATGGTATATGTTTGAGAATTAGGATCAGTTACTTTTGTTTCAGCTAAAACTTCAGTGAATTTTGTTTTTTCTTCCTCAGTTGCTCCTGCTTCATGAGTACAAAGATTGAAAGCTTTGAGGTTAAGATTATTTTTTAGTAAATGTGCTATGAATTTTTTATAATCTTCAGTGTTTGTCCAATCTTTGTTTTTTTCACCACATGCAGAAATCCAGACATCTACTGAATTGTGAAAGATTACCTTTTGGCGAATTTCATCTAGAGACATTTCTTCTAAAAGTCAGCACGTTGCATCTTAGAACCACATCGTGGACAAGAGCCACCTTTGTGTTTGTTGTTACATACAAGACATACGTAACGAACACCACCAGAACCACCTTGTGAACCCATTCCAAAGAATCCACCACCTCCAGTTCCAGAATCATTACCACCATAACCACCTCTCATGCGGTTCATGTATCGTCTTCTCAAAATTAGTGGAAATGCGATAAATATTGCAAGTGCAGCACCCAACCCGTATGGGAATGGCAAAACCATTTGCAAACCTATGCTAATAGCTAATGATGCAAATAAGAAAATCAAATAAATTTTGTAATTAAACAATTCATAGAAAGTATCTTCAAAAAGGTTATAAAGTTTTGTCAGTTTTTTTGAGACTACACTAGAATTTCAGGAATTATTTTATTGAAATTGGAATAGCATTTCCGCCGCTGTCCCATGCAAAAACAGAATCATCAGAATAAGGGGATTTCACAATTAGAGAAACTAATCCAAAAAAATTATGTAAATCAGTAACAGAAGGTTCTGCAGACCCACTAGGATGAGAGTGTACTATTCCAATATAGCTCATATCAAAAGGTAAGAAAGAATGAGGAAACCCTGCAAATGTAGGCCCAGTGTAATTGAATGGTGGAATTACAAGTCCATCAATGTTAATTTCTCCATTTTTTGATTTTCCTTTTAGAATCAAAATTCCTTCGTTAGGATGTTTTATCTGACAATATGACAAAATACTATCAAGAACGTCTTTTTGAATGATAACTTTACGTTCAAATTTCTTCTTTTTGAATAACACAGTGTTTCTGATGTTTTGAACTAATTTAATTTTAAGACATCAAAACAGTATAACGAGTATTAGAAAATGAACGTAATTTTTTCTCTATTTCAGATACAAGTTCAGGTATTGTAGAATCAATTTCATCTACTTCACCTTGAAATGTTTCAGATTTTAGTTCCAAGTCATCTTTAGAATCAGAAGTTTTTGTAAATTCAGTTTCTAATGAAGTTAATTTTTCAGAGCGAAGTGAATTTAGATCATCAGACATTTTTTGATGTTTTTCGAAATATTCAGACACTTGAAAAATAAATCCATCTAATGCCTCTTCAGTTTCAGTGATTTGAGATAGTGTCTTTTCTACATCTTTTACAGATATAGAACCTGAAGTGATACCTTTTCTAACATTTTCCAAGATTAGAATTATGGAATCTTTGTTTTCAAGAGTCAATACATCAAAGGGATTTTCTACTAATTTTGTAAGAATATTTTTTTGCTCTTTATCTAAAGATGATGCGTATTCATATCTTCCAAGAGGTCTAGATATTTTTGTAAATTGAGAATTGATTCCATCTTTAATTTTGGATTTTATATTTTCAAACGATTCAAGAGATTTTTTTGATTCAATGTATTTTTTGTAATCATCAGAAGATTTGATTTCTTCAATTGATTTTTCTAAAGAAGAAAGGCGTTCTTTTGTAGATTCAAATTCATTATTTGTATCAGTAATTTTTTTGGTTTTTGTTAGTTTTGTAGATTTGAGTGTATCAATTTTTTTTATTGTGTCAGATATCTCATCAGAATTAGATTTAGTGTTTTCAAAGTTTTGAAGAATGTCATGAATGTCAGAATGGTTTTGATTCATTACTTCTAAATTGTCTTTTAATTGAGTGGCATATTTTTTAGCAAAAATATGGATAACTCTAGTTTGACGTCCTAAAACATCTCCCACTTTTTTGAGAATTTGATTTAGCAATGTATCTAATTTTTTTGCATCATCAATAGAAGATACTTCAGGTAGAGATGAAATGCCTTTCTTGATTACTTCAATTACCTGTTTTTTACCTCTGACAACAATTATTGCAAGATGCTTATCAATATCATCAACGTTTAGGGTGTCTTTTTCAAGCATGTTTCCAACTTTGATTAAATCATCAATTAGAGGAGCAGTGTTATTTCGTAGGTGTTTTACTTCATATACGGTTTGAGATTCTCGTAATTTCACTAGATCAGCGACAATTTTTTCCACATCAGATAGGGAAATTTCCTTAGTTTGAGGAATCTCCTCTACTGGTTTTTCTTCTTGTTTCTTTTTCCCCCATCCAAAGACCATTTGATAATATTTGCTAAAGGGGATTAAAAATGGTTGTACAAAATTTAAAACTCACAAGATTTGAGTGTCCATATGGCAAAATCTACAAAAAAATCATTTCACACAGGCACAGTAAGAAAAACAATAAAGATTAAAGCATCAAAAGACAAAGTTTGGAGAAAAGTCAGTAATATTGTAGGTCTCCCCACATGGTTAGTTGACGTAAAAAAGACAGTCTACCTTTCTAAAAAGAAAAAAGATGTAGGAGCAATAAGATTAATCACGTTTGCAGATGGAAATCAAATTGAAGAACATATTGTAGCATGGAAAACTGGAGAATATTTCACATATGTTGCAACTGAAGGTTTGCCATTAAGAGCATATGTGGCAACAATATCCATCAAGCCAAAATCAAGGAATATGGTAGAACTAACATGGCAATCATATCTAAACAGTAAAAAAATGTCAGAAAGACAGTTTACAGATTTTCTTGTGTTTATGGGCTCATTTTATGAGGCATCACTAGAAAATCTCAAAACATTACTAGAAAAATAATACTAGAATATTTTTAGATGAAAATGTAAATACTGTGAATCGACAAAAAAGATCATGACAGATATGCGATTTATCCTTATTGGGGTAGGTCTTACTTTTGTTGGATTTCTTGTTCTAGGAGTATTAGGAGGACAGTATCAAGCTGCAACTTTTGAATCAAATGAATTTGGAATATGTTACGAATATTTTGAAGATAAGCCCCCACAGGAGATTAATTGTTCATTTAAGATAATGAACCAAACAGTATTTTTTGCTCTAGTAATAGGGTTACTTGCGGCAGGAGTGATTGCTTTGATCAAAGGAGTAAGAGGAGATTGGGACAGTAAAGTAAAACCTGAAGATATTGTGGGGCCTGGAAATACTAGAAACGAGGATTCAGAAGGAAAACAAGACTAAGAAGTTTTTTTAGATTTTATCTTTTCATAGCCTTCAGGATCATCTTCTTCTAATCTTTGAAAATATACTTTCTTCATAGGGCATTTTTATCAATACAATATTACCAAATTTACTTTTAAGGTTAAAGAATGATTTCTACGAATCAGGCTCAATTAAGAAGATTCTATAATTTGTTTCATATTGTTTACCATCTCACCAATCTCTTCCACTCTTTGGTTAAATTGATCATCAGTTAATTCATCAGGTTTGTTTAGAGTAATCATAATTTCAGAAAAATCTCCATTTGAAATGACCCTCATTGGAACATCCCATACAGATTCTTCATCGATATATTTATGGTCTAAAATTCCAAGTGATTTATTTTCATTAAATTTCAGTTTAGATTTTCCATGAGGTCCAGTAAATGACCACCAACCATCATCATTGAATTTTGCATCAGGCATTATTTTTGGAGGTAGTTGTAAAATAGCATCAAATGCATCTCCTGTTTTTTTCTGTACCACAATACTAATTGTTCTAGATCGGGACACGGTTTCAAATCAAACTAATGATTAAAAAGTATATAGTAGCAATAAGATGATTCATTCAAAACCTATTTGTTAAGAAAATCTTTAATTTTTTTCAAATTTTCAACATTGGATTCATGAAACATTACCATTGATTCAGCAAGAGAGTTTGGCAAAACTGTTTTGAGATTGTCGACTAATTCATCACCACTAGTAATCATATTATCAATGAGTTTGTCTATCTCATTTTTCTCGTCTGCCATCTAAATCGGAATAGAATTAATCTTAATTATCTTTTTTTATGAGAGTTGCAGTAGAGCGAACTTTATCCAGTTTTTGGATATTCCAGGAAACTATCTCTCGAATCTTCTCAAAATTTTCTGCCTGTAATTTGACCAGCATATCATGAGTTCCAATAGTTTCAAAGACATCTACAACTTGTTCGAGTTCTTTGAGTTTTTCAATAATTTCGGACTCTGCTCCCAACTCACAATTTAGCATTATGTAAGCATCAGTCATGAATCTAACAAATAGTTTTGATTATTTAAAGATGGGTGATTTTAGGGTAGCTTACCATGTAACATGAACCAAGTCTTTGAGATTTCGTCTAGGTTTAGGGAATTTAGTTTGTTCAGGATATCCAATGCACAATACGGAAGAAGGTACTAAATCAGTACCAATAACATCCATCACTTTTTGTTCATCAAACATTCCAATCCAAATAGAACTTAATCCCAGTGCTTGTGCTGCCAATTGAGAATATCCAGCCGCTAAAGTGGCATCCTGAATGGCAAATTTTTTCAGGATGTATTCAGGGAAATCAAATTTTACTCTAGAGGGGTTTTTACAAAAAACCAAAACAACTGGAGCATCAACATAAGGCTGTTTGTTACATGCCTCAACTAGTTGTTTTTTCTTTTCAGGACTTTTGATATAAAAAATTTCAAATCCTTGATAATTTCCAGCAGTGGGAGCAGTATCAGCTGCTGCAATAATTTTATCAATTTTTGTAGTCTCAACTGGCTTATCAGAAAATTTTCTTGTAGAACGTCTCTTTGCCATAACAGCAAACAAATCAGTATCTACAACTTCAGTAGGTCCAGATTTTAAAATAAAATCAATTAATTGATTTCGAACATTGGGGTCAGTTGATTTAGGAGTAGTTTCAGGTTCATAACCTAGAGGGTAAATTTTTTCTTCTTTTACTTCAGGACCCATATAAGAAGTAGAGAAAATAAGTATTAAAGAATTTGAGATCATTCTGCTTCAAATTTATCACAACCAGAAGTGCAAGGTTTGTTCATAACACCTTCACATTTTCCTTCTGCATCATGCATAATTCTATGATGAGCACAAATTTTACATTTTTCACGAAAATGTGAAATCAATTCAGCAGTAGAAATATCTGATTTTTGAATTTTAGATTCAGTATCAGCACTCATGAGAGTTCTCATTTAATGTACTTTAAAAATTATAAACACGCCGGAAGAGAGATTCGAACTCCCGTACGCTTGCACGTAGCCGTTTTCGAGACGGCCGCCTTACCACTTGGCTATTCCGGCAATAAATCTAAGATTTTCTCTATAATAAAGCAAATCAGAACTAGGGTTTTTTGTCAATTCTAAATAATTCATCGTTGAATCTTTTTTTGATTTGCTCTTTGGTTTTATTCCATTCTTCCTCAGAAACAGTATCAGTAAAGATAGAATAAAACTCTGAAAAATCCACATTCATAATTGACACAATTTCTTGTTTCTCAGATTCATTTAGAGGAAAATAAGATGTTATCTTTGAAACATTATCATCAGAATATTTTATCTCAAATATTTTGTCCTCAAGATTAGAAGGAAGTGTTAGTTTTACCACAATTAAATTAAAAAATTATAGATATTAAAATCGATTTTCTCAAAAATACCGATCAAAAAGAAAGGATAAACACAAAATAGCACAAAATTTCAACCAAACTCATGGGATTAAATCTCAAAGATTTGGTGGTAAGAGAAAAAACCACCCTAGAATCATTTTCAAATAAAGTAATTGCAATTGATGCATACAATGCAATCTACCAGTTTTTAGCAAGCATTAGAGGTCCAGATGGATTACAACTATCAGATGCAGAAGGAAGAATCACCAGTCATCTCAGTGGACTTCTTTACAGAAATGTGAATTTCTTATCTTTAGGAATAAAACCAGTTTATGTTTTTGATGGAAAACCACCATCACTAAAAACAGCAGAAATTGAGCGCAGAAAACAAATCAAAATGGATGCTACCATAAAATACGAAAAAGCAATTGCAGATGGAAATATGGAAGATGCCAGAAAATATGCCCAGCAAACCACAAGCATGAAAGATGGAATGGTAAAAGAATCAAAACAGATTTTGAGTTACTTTGGAATACCATATATCGAAGCCCCATCAGAAGGAGAAGCTACTGCAGCTCATCTAACAAATACAGGTCAAGCATATGCTTCTGCAAGCCAAGATTTTGATTCAATTCTATGTGGCGCAAAAAGACTTGTTAGGAATTTTACAAACAGTGGTAGAAGAAAAATACCAAACAAAAATACCTATATCGACATTGTTCCAGAGATTATTGAGACTCAAAAAACACTAGATTCCTTAGAATTAAAACAAGAAGAATTAATTGATGTTGGAATTCTAATTGGGACTGATTTTAATCCAAATGGATTTGAAAGAATAGGTCCAAAGACTGCACTTAAAATGATCAAACAACATTCAAGATTAGAAGACATTCCACAAATTCAAGAACAGTTACAAGAAATTGATTTTCAACAGATTCGAGAGATATTTTTGAATCCAGAAGTTGCTGATGTAGAAGAGATTGTTTTTAATGATATAGATTATGAAGGAATGACTAATTATCTTGTGAAAGAAAGGAGTTTTTCTGAAGACAGAGTCAATTCAACATTAAACAGATTAAAAAAAGCACTAGAAAAGAAAAGCCAAAACCTAGATCAATGGTTTTGAGATTTCAATTTAATAACTAGTTACTATAATTTTAAAAAATGCCACAAACAGAAGCACGAAAAACACTCAAAGATGCACCAGTTATGTGGAGAAGAATCAACTCAATTGGAGCAATATTGGATTGCAATTCCACATATGCTTCCAACCTAGGATATGCAAAATCAGAGATTTTAGGGAAAACAATCTTTGAACACGTGCCTAAAGAGGCATGGGAAGCCATGAATGACTCCCTCAAAACATGGTTTGAGACTGGCACCGTTACAGATAGAAAAATCACATTCAAAAGACAAGATGGAAGCACATTTTCAGGATTATTACAAGCAACTAGCCTATATGATGAAAATAAGAATCTTCTCGGAAGTAATACCGTGATTTTTGATTTAACTCAAATGACAGATGTGAAGATAAACGAATACGAAAAATTTTTCAAAGAAGCAAATGAGAGATTAGATGAAATTAAAGAAAAGGAATACAACGAATTAGGTGATGAATCAAAGTTGGAATATGATGGACTCAAAAGCATGTTTGAGATGTTATCTACAATAGATTTCAAAAAACTTTAAGTCATTTTGATTCTTTGATTGATTTTTGAATTTCATCAAAAACAGTTTGCACTTCAGTAACTGCAGCACTATCTTCTAAAGTACTTACATCTTCAATCTTTTCATTATTTCCAATTGCTTTTAGTAATCTTCTCATAATTTTTCCGCTTCTTGTTTTTGGCAATTTAGAAACAAAATAGATTTGTTTAGGAGTAGCAATTGTTCCAATGTCAGTTCTAATTTTTTCCACCAATTCTTTTTCTAAAACTTTTGTTTCAGTATCAACACCTTGTTTTAATACAACAAATGCAATTATTACTTCACCCTTTATTTCATCAGGAATTCCACAAGCAGCAGATTCTGCAACATCATCATGAGACACAATACAGCTTTCAAGTTCTGCAGTTCCAATTCTATGACCTGCTACTTTTAGAACATCATCGGCTCGTCCAAGCAACCACAAATATCCATCTGAATCTTTTAGAGCATAGTCACCAGGATAGTAACAGTTTTCATATTTTGACCAGTATACTGTCTTGTATTTTGCATCATCTCCCCACAATGTCAAAAGCATACCAGGCCAAGGATTCTTTACTACAAGATAGCCCTTTGTGTCAGGCTCAACATCATCTCCATTTTCATCTACTACAGTGATATTTACGCCTGGAATTGGGCGTGTTCCAGAACCAGGTTTTAGGGGAATTGTCTCAAGACCAGGTAAAGAGGAAATCAGCATTCCGCCAGTTTCAGTCTGCCACCAAGTATCAATTATAGGGCATTTTTCTTTGCCTATAGTTTTGAAATACCATTTCCAGACTTCAGGGTTAATTGGTTCACCAACAGTTCCAAGTAATCTTAACGAAGAAAGATCAAATGAATTTGGAATATCATCTCCAAATTTCATAAACATTCGAAGTGCAGTAGGAGTTGTGTAAAAAATAGTTGCATTGTATTTTTGTAAGATATCCCACATTCGTGAGGCATCAGGAAAATCAGGTGCACCTTCATACATAATTTCAGTTGCTCCATGTAACAATGGAGCATATACAACATAACTATGTCCTGTTACCCATCCAATATCAGCAGTACAGAAAAACACATCAGAATCTTTGATATCAAATGCCCACTTGAAAGTGGAATAAAGATGAGTCAAATAACCACCAGTGCCATGTAAAACCCCTTTTGGTTTTCCAGTGGTTCCAGAAGTATACAAAATGTAAAGTGGATGTGTACTTTCTAATTTTTCAGAAGGACAAACTTCGGATACATCATTCATTAATTCATTCCAAAACTTGTCTTTACTAGTCATTGATATTTCATTTTTTGTTCTTTGTACTACAACAATATTTTTAACAAAATCAAAATCTTTGATTGCTTCATCAACTACTTCTTTTAATGGCACAATTTTTCCACGACGGTATCCACCATCAGCAGTTACTATGACTTTAGATTTTGAATCATCAACTCTATCTCTAATTGAAGTTGCACTAAATCCTGAAAAGATAACAGTATGAGTTGCCCCAATTCTAGCACAGGCCAACATTGCAACAGGTAACTCAGGAATCATTGGAAGATACAAAGTTACACAATCCCCTTTTTGAACACCAAGAGATTTTAGGACATTTGCAAATTTTTGGACTTGGGAGTACATTTCACCATATGTGAGAATTTGAGAATCACCATTTTCGCCTTCCCACAATATTGCTGGTTTTTCAGATTTTGTCTCCTGATGGACATCAAGGGCGTTGTGTGAGGCATTAATCGTGCCTCCAACAAACCATTTTGCAAATGGTGGCTGCCAATCTAGTGTTTTATTCCAAAATGAAAACCAGGTTAGATTTTTTGCCTGTTCATCCCAAAAAGAGATAAAATCAGAATCTGCCTTTTTACGGGTTTGAATATCATTATTTCCAAGGCCGATATCATAGGTCTCAGTCAACAAAAAGTGTATGAACTTAGATCTATCTAAATGTTAAAAAAATAATTAAAAAAATTATTGTGCTTCCATTCTAGCAAGCCAATCATTATCGTTGTCGTCTTTTGGAGTCTCTGCGGTCACCTGTTGGGGTGGTTCTGGAAATGCAAATGTTACTTCAGATTCTGTTGGAGGTTCTGGCATAGGGGTTGCCTTAACTTCAATTGGTTCTGAAGGTGTTGTAACGGGTTCTGTTGGTGCTTCCGGAAGACTTGTTTGAACTACTTGTTGTGGTTCATTTGTCTCCAGATATGAAACGGCTGATTCTTGGATGTCTGGTGTAGGAGGTGCTGTTATCTCTTGTACTTCCAATCCCAAGTCTGCAATTCTACTCTTAACATTTTCAATTTCTGAAACTTCGTGAGTTACATGTTCAATTACTTCTGTTGTACATGATTTCACAGTCTCAAATGTTTCTTCAGAGATTTCATTGCTCTTGAATTGTACTTTTGCATCAAATGATAACATTTTTGCAGACTTCATTTGTTCATCTAGCTCAGTCAATCTTGCCTCAAGTTTGGCTTTGATTTCACTTTCTGTTTCATCTAATGATACAAGTTTTGACTTGTATTTTTCATGAATGATTTCTGCATCTTCTTTCATGTCATCATTTTCTGAAACAATATCAATCAAGGCCTTTAGACGACGTAGAGTTAGTTGTTTTTCACGAATGAGTCTTTGAGAGTCAAGTCTCCATTTTGGAATGAAAATAACTACATTGCCTTGAACCACTAGTTGCTCATATTGGATTTGCTGTAATCCTTGAGAACCGCAGTCAATGCCGACGGATTGAATACTTCCGTCAATGTCAGTTATAGTTCCTGCGACTTTACCCATGAATGTTCCGTACATGTCTTTGACGTTTTTACCGATTATCTCGATATCGTCTTGGGTCATGTGAATAACTTTAGAGATTTGTATAACCAACAAAGTGTAAGTAATCTTTTTAGTTTTAGTAAGATTATTTTCACTAACTCAAAATAGCAAGTTTTGTAGTAATTTTAAAATTTAGAGACTAACTAGTAGGCTCATGATTCAAAGAGAAGAACTTGAACAGATTTTGAGTTTTGTATCAAACAGATGGGTCGAAGTCACTAAAGAAAAAGATAGTAAAATTATGGAAAATCTACCGAGTGATTTTTGGATGAATTCTGTTGGAGGAAAAACTGCCAACAATGGTTTTTGGGTAACCACTTTGATGTATACAGAAAATGAAGCTGATGCAGCTGCATTCAAAGAAGTGTTACTTAGATGGCAAGCTAAAGGTCAAGAAAGCGATAAAGACAAGGGTCCCGATCTAATTCAAATTGGAAAAAAGAAATAGACTATTAATAATTGAAAAACCTGACATCAATGTTGTCAGAATTTTCAGTTAAAGAAAAAAAGATTCTATCAGATCATTTTTCAAACACTGATGGCAATGTGTTTGCCATAATCACACCACAACAAGTTGATCGTGGTGCACTGATGTCAAGATATAGTAGAACCGACAAAAGCATGAGACGAATTTTCCTTGATGAGTTTTTAAAAAATAAAAACAGAGGAGAGGAATTTTACAACAGGGTTCTTTTAGAATATGGGGATGATTCTGTTGCAGAACTTGGCGAAGCACAGATTGCAATTGAAGGATTATCAAACATTGCAGTAAAAAAAATTGAAGACAGAAGAATTGGATTATCATATTTAGAAAAATCATCAAGATATGTTGCATGGAATAAAAAAGAAAATGGAAAATACAGATTTTACAGAGATTCAGAAATTATGAAATCAAAATTTGCAGACATGTATGAAGAGACATGTAATTTCTCATTTGATGTTTATTCAAGAAATATTGAACCAATGATAAACTATGTTAGAGAAAAATACCCAATTGAAAAATATAATTTTAAAGATTCTAAAGATGGAAAAGAAAAATCATTTTCCAAATTAAAAAATGAAAGTGACATAAAATCTGCAAATATGATTTACAAGGGTTCAACTAAAGCTAAAGCATTAGATATTTTGAGAGGACTGCTTCCAGCATCAACTTTGACAAATGTTGGAATAACAGGAAATGGCAGAGCATTTGAATACTTACTGACAGTTCTAGGCTCATCTGAGCTCAAAGAAGAGCAAGAATTAGCCTCAAAAATCAAAAAAGAACTCGATAAAATCATCAAGTCATTTGTAAGAAGAGCAGATGATAAACATGGAAAAGCATTTCAGAAATATCTCAAAGATGTAAAAAATAAATCAAAAACAATTTCTGCTAAAGAAATTAAATCTAAACCAAAGAAAGGTACAAGAACAAAACTAGTAGATTATGAATCAGAAAAAATTGCAATTGATAAAATCATTACAAGTATAATGTACGAACAATCTCCAAGTACATCATACCAAGACATTTTATCTCAAGTAAAAAAAATGTCATTGAAAAATAAAGTAAAAATCATTGAGGAATTTGCAAAACTCAGGACAAATAGAAGACATAGACCATCACGAGCATTTGAAAATGTCTATTATACATTTGATTTGTACAATAATTTTGGGATGTTCAGAGATTTTCACAGACATAGAGCATTAACATTAGAACGACAATTACTAACAACAGATCATGGATACAACATTCCTAATGAAATTAAGATTCTAGGAATTGAAAAAGACTTTAAAGATTGTATGAACAAAACAAAAGAAACATTTGATAAAATTAGAATAAAATATCCTGAACAAGGACAATACGTAGTAAACTTTGCATACAACTATCCGTACTTTATGAAATTCAATCTAAGAGAAGCATGTCATTTAATTGAATTAAGAACTGTTCCACAAGGACATGTTGATTATAGAAGAGTTGCACAACAAATGTTTACACAAATTAACAAAGTACATCCAAATCTAAGTAAGATTATGAAATTTGTAGATATGAAAGAGTATGACTTGGAACGATTCGAATCAGAAAAGAGAACAGAAGAGAAAAGAAAGAATCTAAAATAGAATAATTCAAATAATTTTAGAGATAAAATAAGACATGTCAGAGAAAATCAAAAAGACCCCAGAAGAGTGGAAAGAGCAGTTATCACCTGATCAGTATGAAATTTGCATAAATCATGGAACAGAACCACCATTTTCTGGCAAATACAACAATTCAAAACTTGAAGGCAGGTTCAAATGCACATGTTGTGGCGAAGAATTATTCTCATCAGATGCAAAATTTGATTCAGGTTCTGGATGGCCAAGTTTCTGGGAACCAATAGATGAAGAGAAGATTGAGTATATTTCTGACACATCATATGGAATGGTAAGAACTGAAGTCAATTGTAACAAGTGTGGTGCACATTTAGGACATGTCTTTGATGATGGGCCCAAGCCTACAAATCAGAGATACTGTATCAACTCTATTTCATTGAAACATGAAAAAGATGATGAAGGTCAATAATTTCAAAAATTATTAATAAAACACATTTAATGATAAGAAAATCAAATGAAAAAGAAAATGAGCAACAATAATCAAAAAAGGACTGACGTAATTTGAGGATAATATCATGTGGATTTGGTGTTGTTGGCCAAAGTTTAGTGAAATTATTTGAATCTAGATCAGAAGACCTGTATGCAAAATATGGACTCAAACCTAGAGTAGTAGGAGTCTTTGATAGTAAAGGAAGTGCTGTCAGCCCATCAGGATTAGACTTAAACAAACTCATCGAGATCAAAAAGAAATTTGGAACTGTGAAAAATTATGCAAATACAAAAAATTCAATGTCAGGAATAGAGATGCTCAAAAATGTTGAAGCTGACGTTCTAATTGAAACTACTGCCAGCAACTACAAAGATGCAGAACCAGGAATGACACACATTACAACAGCAATGAAAAAAGGAATGCATGTAATCTCAGTAAACAAAGGTCCATTGGCACTTGCATTTCCATCTCTAATGGAGCTTGCAACATACAATCGAGTCATGTTCAAATTTAGTGGAACCGTAGGTGGAGGAACACCAATTCTAGATTATGCAAAAAATAGTCTCAGTGGTGAAAGAATCACATCATTTGCAGGTATCCTTAATGGAACTACAAACTACATTCTAACAAACATGGCAACAGGAACATCATATGAAGATGCACTCAAAGATGCTCAAGATAAAGGATATGTCGAAGCTGATGAGGCTTTAGACTTGGATGGTCTTGATGCTGCAGCCAAATTAGTGATTCTTGCAAATTGGATTATGGGAATGAAAGTTACAATGCCAGACATTAATTGTACTGGAATTCGTAAAGTTACAACGGAAGATATCAAAAAAGCAGCCAAAAATAATTGCGCAGTAAAATTAATTGCATCATGCAATAAAGAACTAATAGTTTCACCAAAAGAAGTTTCAAATGATGATCCACTTTGTGTAAATGGGACACTTAATGCAATTGCGTTTACATCAGAGCATTCAGGCACACAGACAATAATTGGAAGAGGAGCAGGAGGCATGGAAACTGCCAGCTCCATCCTAAGAGATTTGTTAGACATAAGACAAGAGATTGCTAGAACTTGAAGTCAAATCTAATTTCAAAGAGTGAAACAACCACACTCCTCAAAACAGTTTCAGAAAGATGGGGGATTGAATTTCCTAAAATTAAAAATCTCAAAGTACATCAAATTCTTGACGATGCACAAATCATCACAGGTAATGGAATTAAAATTCTAAAAATTGATAATGAATATCTCCCATTCTTATCAGACACCGAAACATTAGAAAAATTCCCAAGTGTTACAGTAGACATGGGTGCTGTGAAATTCATGTGTAAAGGAGCAAATTTGATGAGACCAGGAATTAAATCATTTACAGAATTTGAAAAAGACAAACTAGTTTGTATTGTTGAAGAGTCACAACACAAGTTTTTGGCAGTAGGAAAATCAATAGTATCAAGTTCAGAATTAGAAGAAATGAGCAAAGGTGAAGTTCTAAAAAATCTTCATTATATCTCAGATAAATTCTGGGAAACTGGAAAAACTATTTACGATTAAAATTTTATTTTATTTCTTCTGTAAATTCTTCAGTACCATCTTTGGTAATAACAAGAACATCCAAACCATCACCACTTGCAGAGTCTCTAAGAGATGCGGCACGTACTGCACGTTTTGCTAAATCAATTGCCTCATCTTTAGTCATGTTTGGTTTGAATTGAGGATCAAGTACACCTAATGCCATTTCAGCACCAGTTCCAACTGCAGCATATTCGTCAGGAAGAACAGAACCTAATGGGTCCAAAGTATACATGATTGGTTTATCGACAACACCCCCAACTATTACCTGAGTCAATAATGGGAAGTATCGTCTCTCATACATCATATTTGACATCATTTTGGCAACAGTGTTTGGAGGAACATCTCTTTTGAGTTCCATTTTTCTAATTTTAGCAAGAGCAGCAATTTGTAATGATAAAATCTGCATGTCGGCTACAAGGCCTGCACAGGTTGCACCCACTTTAGGAGTAATAGGAAATGTCTTTTTTGTGGTTTTACTCACAAGAAAGTTTCCAAATGCGATCCTTTTTTCACTGGCAAAAACTACACCACCATCAAAAGTAATTCCAACAGCAGTTGCTCCTGGCATATACATTGACATATTTCAAATAATTTTGCAGCATAATAAAGGGCTTTCTACATTCTACGCATAAATCATAGGTAAAATAATTATACTAAAAAAATTGTGTGAAGGTATGGCTACAAGTGAGATTAAAGGAAAAGTTCTCAATGATATAGTCTTTATGGGTTTAAGATCTGCAATCGGAGTGATCTTTATCCTTCACGGAATGATGAAATTCAATCCAGGCTTTGCAAACTTTTTGCCAAACATGGGAATACCACCAGAGATGCAAATTCCAATTGCACTTGCAGAAGTAGTTCCAGGTATTTTGTTAATCGTAGGAGTCTTGAGTAGATTTTCTTCAGCATTACTATCTATCATCATGATCGGTGCAATCTTCCACGTAAAAGGTGCACAAAGCATTACAGGTGATGGAGGAGTAGAACTAGATTTGATTTTACTTGCATCGGCACTAGTAATCATGATTGCAGGACCAGGAAGAATATCACTATCACAAGCAATCAAAAAAATTCCTAGATGTTTACACTAGTACTTTCCAAAATTATCCATTATCAGACAAACACATTTTGTCATCTTTTTGAGTAAATCAATTCTGGCAAATTCGTTTGGAGAATGAATTCTTGAAAACATGTACGTGCTTCCAATTGAGATACAAGGAGCTTTTAGAATATCAACAAATGGATACATTGGACCCGTACCAGCATTAGAGACATTTAGAATAGATTTTCCAAAGGACTTGTCTGCAGCTTCTTTTACTTGAGACACAAAAGGGTTTGAAGAATTTGTTCTTGCTGCAGCTTCGCCATGAAAGACTTTGATGCCAATATCAGAGAATCCATTAGATTTTAGATGTTTTTTCAAACGTATAACCTGTTTTTTTGGGTCCATTTTAGGAATCAATCTAAAATCAATTTTTACTAGGGATTCTGAGGGAAGGATTGTTTTTGCGCCATCGCCCATATATCCGGAAACAAATCCTGCAATATTACAAGTGGCACCTCCAACTAGAGCCTTTTTTGCATCAATTCCTTTCTTATTTCCAACAAAAGACTTGATACCAAACTCTTTTTTGAAATCATTTTCATCAAATGGCTCATTTTTGATCAATTTCAAATCTTGTTTTGAAAAAGGCGTTACCTCTTTGTACCAATCTTTGATGAGTATCTTTCCATTAGAATCACGAAGGGTATGAACTGCTTCAATCAATCTCCATGCAGGGTTTTTTATCAAAGCTGCTAAACTAGAATGTGCATCTCTAAGAGATTCTTTTACAGATAATTCAACAAAAAGTAATCCTTTCATGCCAAGTCCAATGATAGGTCTGTTTTTTGCATCAACATAACCAAATTCCCAGATAACACCATCACAAGAAAATTTCGTTTTGTATTTTTTTAGATAATCTTCAATATGAGCACTGCCAGTTTCTTCTTCTCCTTCAATTACAAATTTTATGTTGCATGGAACATCACCAGTTGTTTTAAGACAAGCCTCAACTGCTTTGATTCGAGTGATTAGTTCTCCTTTGTCATCAGTTGCACCACGTCCAAAGATTTTGTTTCCTTTACGAGTTCCACTAAAAGGTGGGGAGTCCCATAATTCAAAGGGCTCAGCGGGTTGTACATCATAATGATTGTAAAACATGAGGGTTTTGTTTGGGTTTTGTTTTGATTTTATTTCCCCATAAACAATAGGCGCAACTCCTTTTTTTAATCGTAAAATTTCAGATTTTACTCCAGATTTTTTTAATATTTTTTGCACTAATTTTGCACATTCTTCAATTCCTTCGTTTTTTGCAGAAACACTAGGTTGTCTAATGAGAGTTTGAAGATCTGAAATTAGATTTTCCATGTGAGTATCAACATGTTTTAGAGCATTCATGGTCTCACACTATTTTATCAAAAGGCTTCATTACAGAAGGAATCTCAGTTAGTAGATCCATCGAAGTCATATGCAATCCCAATTTCTTTTGAACTGCTTTTCCAGCCAATCCATTGATGAATGCAGCAGCTGCTGCAGATTCCAAAGATTTTCTGTTTTTTGATAGCAATCCTGCAACCAAGCCAGATAAGACATCTCCAGTTCCACCAACAGTCATTGCAGGGATTTTTTTCTCATAAAGATAGGTAGTACCTCCATTAGAGATAACATCAGTTGCACCCTTTAGCAAAACAGTGATTCCAAATTTCTTTGCTTTATCTTCTACTAATTTTATTCTGTCATTTTTAGAGTTAGAGGGAGATTCACCAAACAATCTTTTGAATTCTCCAGCATGTGGAGTAACGACTACATTCTTGTTTGCCAAAAGAGGTAAAACATCAGGAATTAGCGCACTTGCATCAAGGGACAATCTAACGTCTCTATCCAAAAGAGATTTGACAAGATGCAAGAGGGAATTTTTTTCTTGAATTACAAGTCCCATTCCAATTGTTGCAGAATCAAGTTTTCGTGGTAAAGCACCTAAGAGTTTGTTTACTGCGCCACGGGTTAGTTTTTGATCAACTAGAGGAATTACAATCAAGTTAGGAGATACAGAGCGAGTAGATGAGACATTAATTTTGGGGACAGAAGTGTAAACTAAATCAGTACCAGAACGTAGTGCTGCAACTGAAGACAAAATTGGAGCCCCATGGTAAATGTAACTTCCGCCAACAACTAGAACAATTCCATTATCACCTTTTCGAGATTTGGCTTTTCTAGCAGGAATGAATTTTTTCACAAGTGCAGTTGTTAGTGTTTTTCGAACCAATATGATACCTCTAAAGAGTAGATGAATAAATCTTGTTTTGAGAGTTAAGAGGTTTTCTTGCTTGTTTTCTTGGCAGTTTTTTTGGTTGTTTTTGTTGTTTTAGAAACTGATTTTGTAGTTTTTGAGGAAGATTTCTTTGATTCTCTTCCAAAAAACGCCTTTCTTGCAAAGCAGAGATAGCTGGTATGACCTATGCCTTGAAATGAATGTCTTGTTTTTCCCTCACGAGCTTCTATAGTACGTAAAATATGCTCAGTGGATTCGATATCAGTAAATTCATTCTCAACTAGAGCCATAGTTAATTTCTCTAATTGATTCATTGTAGGACATATTGCAAATATAGAGCCACTTCCTTTGAGCATCTTTCGAACTTGAGGAATTACTACCCATGGATCGCCAAGATCAATTAGCGCCACATCCATATCTTCAAGAGGCATTTTCTTTGCAGTTTTCAAATCCTGGTTATGTTGTGTAACATATTTTGAAACTCCAGCCTTTTCGATATTTTTTCCAGCGATTTTCATAAAATTTTCATCAACATCAAAAGTGTAAACATGTCCTCGGGGTTTTACAATACTTGCCACACAAGAAGTAAGTGATCCACTACCAGTTCCAATTTCTAAAATTTTCTGACCACTTTCAATTCCTGCTCTTGCAATAATATATCCAATATCTTTTGGATAAACAATCTGAGTACCATGTTGTATTTTCATTACATAGTCATACATTGTGGGTTTGAGTAGATAGACATACTTGTCCTTGTTTGTAACAAGTCGGGAACCATACTCTTTTCCAATAGCATCAGAATGTTTGATAACTCCAATATGGGTATGAAGTGAATCCTTTTTTGATATTTTAACAAGCCATTTTTTTGAATGATTAAAGTAGAATAGTACAGGAGAGTTTTGCTTTATTTTATCCATAAATTTTGCTGAGAAATTTTAGATAAGAACCTATGGTTTTAGGAATCAAGCACTACGCTTAAGTTTACAACGAGTTGACAAAAACATGGATCTTAATGAACTACATCAAAGGGAGATAGATTACTTCGAGACGAAAATATAGAATTACAAAAAAATGCAAGAACTTGAGGCTAAAATCAAAGAATTAGAGAGTAAAAATTGAATTTTAACTGTGTGTTTCCAGATTGCAATTACAAAGAAAATAACATCGAAGAAGAAGAATTTCTAAAACATTTGAAAGAGAAACATCAAAAGGAAATCATATCTATTTCAGAAAAAGAAGAAATTCCGATTAACATGGCAGAAATGATAACAATATCAAATTCCAAAGTGTTCATCAACTCATAAAGATGAGATGTTAGCATCAGGTGAAAATAAAGATCATTGTTAAATATCATTTTAACGTATAGAATGTAACGAGAAAACCGTTATTCTGCGTCGTAGAATGATGGTATGGAAAGCGTTTCATGTTAGGTCAACGTCCTAGGAAAAATACGCTTTCCGTGTGTCTCGTTGTTTTAAAAAACAATTTCGTAGCACAAATAGTATTTTAATAACTAAAAAAAGAACAATATGAAATGGCGGAATTAAAAGTTCAGGGTTCTGGAGGATATGTTATTGCAGACCTTACTGATGAACAAGCAAAAAAAGCAGATTTAGGAGTAGGAAAATTATTTCTAGCACCAATAGGAAAAATTGAAACTGAAAAGATGCTCAAACATTATTGTAATAACTGTGAAACAGAGTTTGATAATCCACCAAAAATCCAGTTAGAAGAAAGTCCTAACGAAGAAGTTGCAGACAATTTGATCTTAATTGAAAGAGGTCAATTCGTATGTGAAAAATGTAGTTCTATTATAGGAGAATACAGAGAATTTCAAAAGAAAGGCGAAGTTGGTAATGCAAGACCAACAGAATAAGACACAGGCGTACAAATAACCCGTATTCAATAAATACAGTAATTTTTGATAAGTATCATGGCAAATCAAAAATGCGTTTCTTGTGGCATAGGATTTTTCTCACCAACAGGTTCAGACAAATGTTCTAGATGTGCAGGAAAAGAATCAGAGGGTCATGGAGGACATGATTCCTGCGGTTGCGGACACAGCCATTAACTCTTTTTTCTATAACATGCATATATTGCACATATTATGAGTGGTTTTATGACAAAGACTTCAGATGAAATGAAAAACCTTGTTGAAGAATTCATCAAAGTAACTAAGATCAATTATGAAGACCAAACAGAAAAAGTCAGAGAAAAAAGTAAGTTAATTGAATGGCAATTCCGTGTTGGAACAAACGTCATCGTTAGTAAAAATGCAAATAGAGCAGACAGAATTCATTTGAATGTAAACATGAGATTCCCTGCTGAAGATGCAAAATTATTGGTGATAAAGAACCCATCATTTTCAAAAGCAGTTATGGATGTTAGTGAAATTTGCACAATTTGTAATGTAGGACATCAATGGGTCAAAGACAAAGAAAACGTTGTAGGTTTAGCAGTATTTTCACATGTGGATGAACAGAATCTAAATAGGATTTCATTTCACGATACATGGGACAATGTTGCAAGAGTAACTGCACATATTCAAAAAATTCTACGTTCTAATTTCAGTGGTTTTTCAGGACAACCGAATCCAGCAGATGAAACAACTGAGAAATCAATGTATGGATAAAGCAATATAAGAATATCGAATCCGATTAAAGTATGAGTTTATTATATAATATATTGTGAGGCTAGGGGCATGGGCAATCATAATAACGGTAGTTATGATCATTAGTGGTTTTCAGGCAAGTGCAAGTGGATATGAAGAACAAAATTATGCCATTCCATGAGATATTGACGAAGACACAATTTCAGTTATGTTATTGAGAGATGCAAATGTTCAACCATACAAACTGGATATAATTGAAAATACAATTCAATCAAATGAGAAACCAAGAAGTGAGTTGTTTAGAAGTTGGAATGATGCAATTAATAATGTAAATTCAATAAATAATTCCAATATTTCAACATTACAAATAGGAAATATTCACAATTCAAACTACATTACAGTATACCTAAAAGAACAATCCAACACAGGACATGATGGATTTACTGAACTTGTATACAAAAATAACAAAATACAAAGTGCATTTATCACGATCTATAATGCAGATAGATTAACTTCTAACCAAATTGAAATGGTTGTCAGACATGAATTAGGACACGCATTAGGAATAAGTCATTTAGAAGGAAAACCAAGCATAATGAATTCTATAATTCACCCTCAATCTAGTTTGATATCCATGTTTGAATTACAATTTCTTTTAATGATATACTAGATACATTTTGAAAAAATATCTAGTCGTAAACCACAATTATTTTTTTAAATCACAATATCTTTATGGGTCAATAATCACATAATACCAATTGGTTTGCACGCCAAGAAGTGATTTCCGAGCTGGTGGCTTTGGTTGCCAGTCGTAAATTCTTCCGCTAGCAACTTAGGTTGCTAGTGACATATTTTGTTTCATCATATCTTTGACTCTTTTTATTCCAAAGTCACAATCATCGATAATGAATTTTAATTCGTCTGCTTTTTCTTCATACCAATCTTCTGAGTTCTTATTTTCTATCATAATTGGGTACCTTCCTATTTGTTCATGTGGGAATGAGTATATTACAGAAGGAGAAATCAGACCTATCCAAGCTAACCATCGTATTGAAACAAAGTTTTCTCTCATACTAGCGTCTTTATGAACAATGTTTGAAAACAAACCATCTTTTCCTAATATGTTGTCAAATACCCGGACTGCGCCATGTTTTATTACATATTGTGTGATTTCGGATTTCCACAATGTAGATTTTCGTGTTAAAAACGAGTTGACAATATCATCTGAAAATCCTAGTTCTTTTGTTGATTTTTTTGCTTTTTCAATTGCTCTCTGAACGTTTAATTTTTGCTTAATGTATTTTTGTGAGGCTATCACATCAATGACCCAATTTCGATAACTTTCCAATACTTCATTAAAGAAAGTTATAGGAATCAAATTTTGCATCTTTTTTATTTCTTCTAATTCTTGTTGGATTTTTGAATCATCATTAATTTTTAATGAATATTTCCAAACTTGTTTCATTTTTGAATTATTGTGATCTTTTAAATCATCAAGAATTTTTTTAAGTTTTTCAAGCATTGTGATTATTGTATTAATCTGTATTTCTAATTCTGGTAGTCTATCTCGTCTATTGAATCAATTATCCATATCTATCAAATAATTGAAGTATTTTGCAATCAAGACATGTGATGGGAGATGTGTTTTTAATGCATTCTTTGATGAAAAAATTTCATGAATTTTTTTCTCATAACAAAATGCTTTGATAGCAATTTCTAGCCCTTGTTGTGCATGAAATGCGGATAGCCCGAATTGTTTTTCAGTGTGTAATTTTCTTGATAGTTGGATATTTTCGTGAGCCTTTTTGAAATGATATTCCCACAAATCCATGTTTGTTAGATTGATCTACACTAAGTAATAAATTCATACAATTTCTTCATTCTAAATCAAAATTGCAATTCATACAATATACTTGACCATTGGCAGTTTTATCTCTCATTTTCTTTGGATGTTTGCAATTTGGAACTAATTCTTTGCGGATGGTTTCCAAATTTGAAATAATTGTTTGTTCCACATCCAATAATATTCTTCCCACACCATGAGAATCATTTTGAAAATCCCATTCAATCTTGAGTTTGTTAACTGCCTCTTTCTTTTGATTCATCCACCAATCAAGGATTTTAATTGCTTTTTTAACGGTCATTATTATTAATTATCGTTATTTTTTAAAAAAATCTATCTAGAGCAATAATAGTTTCAGATTAATAGTTGTAAATTTTGGGTTTATTTTTTAGAATTTTTTTGAATTATTTCGATTAGTTCTTTTTTGTATTGCTCTCGCCCAGGAAGTTTATCTTCTTTGCCTAGTTTGTTTAGACGCTTTTTCTCTTTTTCAAACAATCCTAGTTTTGAGAGTTCCTTTCTTTTTCTTTTCAACGCCCTATAATATGAGAAATAAACAGAATCTAAAACTTCACTTTTCTTGAAAAATTTTACCACAGTTAATAAATCATAGATGTAATCTTTACTCAGTCCGAAATCTCTAGAAATTGCCTCAGTGTAATTTGTGATTTCAAACTCATTTTCTATCTTTTCATTGAATTTACTTAGCAAATCCCCCAAACTCCAGTATAGTGAACTAGGTAAATCTTGGTACTTTTTTTCTTCACCTGTTGTACCATAGAATAGTTTTTTTGCAGAGTTTACTGTATCAAAGTATAGTTTTTTGAATTTGTTTAATTTTATTTCAGGATTACCTCCTGTCTCAAGATAGTTTCCCACATCAATCATGATGCTGATTTTTTTTGTTCCATGCATGTCTTGAGTTTGAACAATGCGTACTGGAATCTTTTCTGTTTTATTCAAAGCCACACATCATGAAGGATTTTTTCAAAATAATTGAATGTAGCCATTGCATCCATCTCAGTCTGATCATTTTTTGCCTTGATCAGAGATGAGATTACTACACGTGTCAAATTATAATCATATAGTGAAGGATTGTTTTCAAATGACTTTGAGAATGGATGACCAGTGTTATACACTACTGCCCTGTTTCCCATATCAAGCCACCCTTCTCGTTTGTCATCAGGAAAATTTTCAGGAATTATAAACAAACCACGAGTTCTTTTTGTTTTGTTGCTACCTAAATTATCACCTTTCTCATCTTCAAAAACACCCATCCCATCTTCATCTCCGCTTGTAATGTCAGTAGAATCATTTCCTCCATTTTCAGTTGCATTTGCAACTGATTGTTGTCCAGGTACTTCTTTTATTGTGATATTTCCATTCTCGTCTTTTACTGTAACGTAATGGATTTTGGGGTTTGAAAACGGATTGAGGAATTTCAATTCGGGGCTTTGCAATATTTTATCTAGTCTTTTTGTAAGTTCATTTACCACTACATTTGTTTTTGAGGCAATATCCTCATGCTTGAAAATCAACCCTCTAGAGTCCAGTTCATCAAAAAATGCCTTTTTGACAAGACTTCGTACAGAGTTTGTATAGGTTCCCTTTTTGAAATTCTCCTTGTTTGCCACTAGTTGTTGTGCCAGAACTGAGACATCAGCCATGCAAAAAACCCGTTTATTGTTATCTCCTTTGATCTGATTTGCCCAATCAACTGACTCGTTTTTGATTCTCTTTCCAAACACAGAATATACTATATGGCGTTCATCTTCTGGAATGTCTTCTTTGCTTATCCAGATATAACAAGGGATTACTTGCTTTTTGTAGGATATTTTCTTGGTAAATTTTTCACCAGATGGCTCCCATGGTTTTATGGGCTTTCCATTGACTCTTAATTCCAGAGTCTTTGAAAGCAATGCATAGTTGAACCAAAATTGTAGCTTGTCCTTTATGTTATCTTTGAGCCATTCAAATCCTTTGGCACTGACTTTGACCCGATAAGATGTCCCGTATTTGTGATTAACTTTTCGATCTCCAATTATTTGCTTGATTGAGACGCCATCTAAACTAGAATCATATTCTACGTTGTCTTTTCGTCTAAACATTCTAGACACTAGAATTTTGTTGTCTTTGCCAGTAGTTGTGATGATTTCTGCCCTGTCCCATGCTGCCAAAAAAATCTTGGCTCCAACTCCTGCAAATCCTATGCCCTCACCTTTGGTCTTCGTTGATGATGATATGGTATGATAGTTTTCAAAGTCTGCTTGATTCATTGGCGGTCCATTATTTAGAAACGTAACATAATGACCTGAAACATTATCTTCAAAATTTATCTCGATTTTGCCAGCCTTTGCATCAATGCCATTTGCCACTGCCTCTAAAACAAGTACCTCTTCTTTTGGATACTCGTACATATCTAGAAGATTTTTGAGTGTCTCAAGAATCTTAATTGAAAGAGGTTCAGCCATAGTTCTCTGTATACTTGACACTTACAAAAATTGTTTGAAAAATGGGATTTATTGTGAATTTTTACTACAAATATGCCACATCACAGCGTACATCACAGTGAGATTTCACGCCTAGATATGTGCATATTTTGTGATCCTTTGTGTGATCTTTTGACATATTTCGTGCCTAAAAAAACCACACAACACAAAATTCCTATAAAATATGTGTGATGTGATCCTGTGATCATTAGATTTTTCTCATAATTTTCTTTGCACTAAAGTCTCTGTAAGAGACCATTAGTACCAACTACACGCAGGTCATCTGCATGTATGGTGTCTATAACAGAGCAGTTAGAATCCATTCAAAGAAAATAAGGTCTAAATTTGTATTAGAATAATCATTGAGAAATTATTCATACAGAAATTTACTACATCATATTGTGTCTCAATATTTTCAAGACATTTACAATAGCTTCAAAAATTCCTGCTTTGTCAAACCACAGTCTTTGATGATAGCAAGAAGCAATCCTTTGCCAATCTCATCTTTTCTTGGGACAGTAGTCCAGAGACCAAATCCATTTTCAATGACAACATGACTGCCTTTTTGTCTGACAGGATAAAATCCCCTATGCTTTAGTGCTCCTAGTATCTCTCTCCATCCTATAATTGGGAGACTCAAATCGTTACAGTGATTGCTTTTGATGTCTTACTTTTTGCTTGCAAATACGCCTTGCAAATCTTAATGGCTTTTTTTGTGTCCTCAATTGCCTCAGTCTTTGTATCCCCTTGACCTCTTGCTTGAGGTATCTCAAGGCAATATCCAGCATAGAATTTACCGTCTTTTTTTACTACAATATTGAACTCCTTTTTTTGTGCCATATTTGAGGTTGTTATTTTTAGTATATAAAATTAGGTCAATATCTTCCGCAATACATTTGATTTTGTAGCGTAAGAAATAGCATGAACGATGAGGCATCATTATGGCATTTGCAGACAAAGAAGGAGACACATACAATGTTCACATTACAGATGACTTGAAATCCCATGGAACGTGGGAGTACATTGATTTCAAATTCACATTACCACATTCATGTTACATTCTATTTTGAATACGAGAATATCCCAATGAATTCTCTTAATCGATCATGATTATTTTCAATATCTTTGAAATCAAATCGGTGACATTTTGAATCACCTTCACTTGCATCTAATAATACAAATTTTTTGTAATTTGTTGTTACTCCAAATCTAGCAGGGATACGTGCCATATATGTAAGCGTTTGAATAATTGGAGTCTCTTGTTCTTTCTTACCATAATCCTGTTTTGAAAACAGATCTTTTGTTTTTGTTCCTTTTGCTTCAAAAACAACTACTGTTTTATCATCCTTATCTTTGAATGAAAATTCAACATTATTTTGTTCAAAGCCTTTTTGTATTTCAGTTTCAGGATAAGATAGTAAATCTCTTAGAATTATATTCATAAAATTAGGATAATTTTCTTCCTCTTTTTGTAATTGATTATTATCTAAAAGAACTAGCCATTCTTTTACTGCATTTCTTTGTTTTTCAGTCATTTCAATATCGGAATATCTTTTTTTGATTTCTTTGAGTGAGTATAATTCTGAAAAAACCATGTTTTATTACCTTAAATGGTATATTTTACGTTCTCTTCTACATTTGTAACATTAGTTGTGATTTTTTTAAATACATCAGGATGCTCGGTGTGTATTGGAAAGATAGTTTCTGTATCAATTTCTTTTACAGCCTGTAATAGATCGCTACCTCTAGCATGTCCTGAGCAATGACTCTGAAATTTGTTCATCCCAAAATGCTCAGTCCATGCATTTAGTCTCTCTTGAGACAATTCCTGCTCCTCATTATATGGTTCTGAGGAGGAGTGAATATACCTAGCCCCAGGTTTTAGTTTCATATCAATCAAGGCAGTAAAACTGTAAAACCCTATGGCACAAAGAACCTTGTCTGGTCTTGATGCAATTTGTTCAGCAGTCCAGGTATTGTGTAAATCTAAAAATTCTCTATCTTTTCCCTTGTAATCTTTATCTGAATATTGTCCCGAACCTCTTTTTGGTAGATATATGATTATATCTTCATCATCTATGTTTGGAACGTTTAGATGTTTATCTTGAGACAAATGTTTTAGAAAAAATGCATCATTCATTTTAACTACAAATTTACGCCCTGTTTCTTTTGCAATGTTATAAAATGTCATTAATCTATCAACATCCTTAAAATTAAAATCTGCAAACACCAAATTTTTTGTTTCAGACACTGTTTTAGATGATTCTTGATAAACAATTTGTTCAGATTCTTCTTTTTCTTTATCTGCAATTCTTGTACCTTCGGTAATTAGTGCAATTGGTTTTACTTCTTTTGCTCGTTCTATAAAATCTCTAGTCATCTCCGCATGAGTTCCATGTAACCGTATATCTCCAGTGTATGCAATAGGACCTTCAGAGGTCCAAATGATAAAACCATATGCGCCTGGAACCGAATGATCAACATGAATCGGTTCTACTTCAAGTGAGCCAATTTTGAATTTGTCCCCAGTCCTAAACTCATTTACTTTTCTTTCAATGGGAGAATCTTTTGCACTGTATGGTCTTGGTTTAAAATCTAAAATTTCTTTTTCGATTGTTCGCGATGCACGTTCAGATAATGCTTTTAAAATCAAATGACATGCAGAGCCCATGTGAATTGGAATATCTTCATGCAAAAATGAAATATAATCTGCATGATCTGCATGTGCATGAGTTAACAACACTGCATCAATGTCTGGCTCTTCTGGTTTGCGTCCTGCCATCACCATCAAATCATCACGATATACTCCTTTGATATCTGGAACTAGACCCATAGTAAGAAAATCTACTATCCCATTAGATGTTCTAGGATTCAGATATTCCTCAAAATATGTTGCTCTGCGACTAAAACTCTTGCCAAAATCTAAGAAGGCTTTGGTATCTTTGTCTTGGAGGAGAATTTTGTTACCACCTATTTCATTTACTCCACCATAGAAAGTAAGTGAAGTCATCTTCTTTATTCATAATTTCATATTTAAAAAGGGGATCTTTACATATACAAAATACAATTTTAGAAATTACTTATCTACTTAAAAATTCATTTTCTACAGCCTTGACAAACTCACCCATGTTCCATATTTGTCCTATTCCAGATTCACCACGTAACATTATGATATGGGTCTTATACAATCCATGTAGCTTTTGAAAGTTCTTGAATCTTTTCCCACATTTTGTTTAATTGCATTTCGGACTGCGGGCGGAGATAAATTAGGATAAGAGTCAAGCAATTTTAAAAATTTTCCAATGTCTATTAATTTATCTAATACATCTTTTCTTGGGATCCCACCATTATACAATAATGATGCTGTATGATGTTGTGTAGACTTTTCTAACAGATCAATTATTGCATTTAACACAATATTCTCACAAAAATCCTTACTACCATGTGTACTTTCTGAAGATTCATGAAGTTTTCTTACAAGGTATGATGGAATTTGTATTTGTACAAGACATAACTCATCATCCATAGTATTAGGAATACATTCACCAATAGTAGGTATTGGTTGTATTTTTTTATTATTATTTTTATTATTATTAATTATTTTCATTTTAATTTATTTTATATTATATTGCAACATCATTCAGCATCATTTTCATCAATCAAACAAATTTTTTCTGTTGAAATTCTATGGTCCCGAAATTCAGATTTAGAATTACAATCCACACATAAATTCCAAGTATCATCTTTTCCAAGTTTTCCAGAATCAAATTTTACTTTGAAGATTTTTGGGTTTTTATCCTTACAACAAAAAATGGAATTCAATTTTTTGCCTCCTTTAATCGAACATGATTTAAAATCATAAAGGGTAATTGTTTTTGGGATTTAAAAAACTAGTACCAGGTCACCTCAATCCTAATTTTCAAATAAAATTTGTTAGTGTTAGTACTAGATTTATTAATCTCATTTTTGACCCTTTAGAATTCATTCGGAAGATAAATCGGATCAACACATTTTATTCCGATAAGAGATTCAATCAATTTTGCATTACTCAAAAAATCATTATGATCCACGGTTGCCAATAAACAGGTTTTCTTTGAATTTTGTTTGTAGGATTCAACTTCACAGAGAATTTTAATCTCTTGAGGTTTTTTCTTTACTGTTTTTTCTAATTTTTTTTCATTGTGTAGTTTTTTGCATGTTTCAGGATTTACTTCAACAGAAAATATTTTGTACCCTTTTAGATTACTATAAAAAGTATATTTTAAACCAGATAATAATTTGTTAAATTCAACCATGACATCTAGAACAAAATCATTCGTTTCCAAACCTTTTTTCTTACTATAGTTTTCTGTAAGAAATTGTACAAGAACTGATTCTATGTTGTTAATAATTTCCAATTCAGATGATCTTATTTTGTGGTTTTTCTTTAAATCGGAAAAAAATGATTGAATAGATGTCAAATCAGATAGACCAATTTTTGACTGTTCACCTTTGAATAAACGGAATTCTCTTATGAAATCCTTTGAGAGTTCTTCTACTAATTTTATAATTTCTGACAGTCTGCTTTCTACTTCATCCTTTACAGTTTTGGGCATACATTTTTCAAATTGAAATATTTGTTGAAATTTGCCAATAGCCCCTGCTCGCGTAGATTGTGTTTCATTCCCAAATACTTCTGCTAGAAAAATTGATGGATCAACGCAAACAACTATTTTTTCTTTTTTAGGCATGTTTGAGGACTATTTGCCTTAATTTTTCATCAAAATCTCTAAAGGATTCAGATTCAGATGAATTCAACACCATATCCTCATCAAGATATTTTTCGTCTAGGAAACTTGTCATTTCAGTAAGACTCTGTCTAAATTTGTTGAAATATACTGTAAATTTATCCTCAGTGTTACTATTCAATGTAAGAGGTTTTGTTTTAAACAAATCTTCTAGTTCTTGTGCATTGTTTGATCTCAGAAAAAATCGCAGTGTAAGTTCTGAACGAGAAAGTTTTGCGAACATTCCTGAAAGTTTCCTGTGTTGTTTTTCAAACTTTGTCAATTCTACTCTTATTTTTCTCTCGTTTGCTCTAACCAGATGCAATCTTCCTTGTAATCTAATTAAGTCACCTACAAGGGATTTCATTACAGATATTTTTTCAATGTATGACAAATTGTATAGATTGTATAGTTCTAATGGCAAATTTGATTCAAGGAATTCTGCCATTGACTTTCTATGCCATTCATTATACGATGTTTTGAGTAAGAATGTTAATCGAGTCAATGAGTCTATCATCAATCCAAACTGCTCATTGGTATCTTCTGGAAAATCAGATTCAAATGTTTGCAGAGACTCTTGGATTTCCACATGTTCGTTTAGAAACTTTGCAAAGTATTTTTTCCATAATTTCAGATAATCATCAGTACTAAACCAGTTTGCACTAAAAGAAACTTGATTTGCAACGAACTCAATTTCGCTTGATATTATTTTTTCTAAATCTGGCTGCTCATCTGGGGTAAGGTCGATTATTGTTTTTTTCAAGTAATGTTTTGAAGCTATTTTTTTCCTAAGACTCGGTTGAAAATGCTGTAATACATACAAAACAGCAGACTTGGCAAAATCCTGTTTGTCATAGTTTTCAAAACTTGTGGTTAATGCTTTCAATCAGATCCCTTGTTTTTTAATGCAAGATTTCTTGCATATAATATCTTCTTTTAATTTCATACATTATGACTTGATTTTTGGTATTTTTTAACAACAATCTATTTTTTGTGCCTAAAATGAATACAATTTTTGTCTTTCGGCATCGGAAATCGTTAGTTGTGATATGCCTTTACAAAATTCATTAAAACACTCTTGTCTTGTAGGAGATAAATAAACACCATCTAAGCCATTTTTGTGACCTAAAATTTTTTCTGCAATATTACTATTAACATCAGATTCTAATTTCAAAATTGTATTGATTCTTTTTCTAAAACCATGATTGATTTGAATATCATATCTTCTACCTTTTTTGACCCTAGTTATTTCAGTCATATTTTCAAGTAATCTAAACAGAATTGCTTTTACATTACCATCCGTTAATTGGGAATTTTTGCTTGAAACAAATATTGGGGTATCATCAGTAAACACATCACCTTTTCGTTTTCTAGCATCAAAATATTTGTCAAGTGCATCTGTTGCCTCTGGTGTCAAAAATGAATAGTATGAATCTCCACCTTGAACATCATCTTGTTTATCTCTGAGATCTTTTTCTTCAACTGTTTCATCTAAATCAGCATAAAACAAAATAGCGTAACAACCATGTCCATTCCATTCCATCATAGTTAGATGTTTCATTAGTAATGGATGATCATGAACCCCTACTCTACCACCTGTTGAGGCTTGAAAATGAATCAAGGCTTTATTTCGTATATCACTAGATTTTTCAATCATCATTTGGATTTGTTCAGTAGTCCATGCCTTGTATCCTGAACGTTTTACAGATTTTGGAAATAATGCCTCAATTGGCTTCCATCTAATGTCGTGTTCACGATAGTTTGAATTGAGTAACCACTTGATTCCTCTGAACATCTTGGGTACTGTATTTGCCGACAAGTCATCATTATTGACACGCTTTATCAAATGCCTTGTGTAATTTACCAAGAGAGTTTGAAGTTAATCAGTAGGGCAGTTAAGAAATTCAGCATCAGTCTTGAATCCAGCATATCTATAGAATAGTCCCAATCTGAAATTGTATTCTTTTTTGGTTGCATCTTACATGTTTGATTCAGAAATCATTATTTTCTCAGTTATGACTGACAATTACCAAAATTAATACCTGGTGGCTTAAAAGAGCTCGGAAAACGGTGGTTGGTTTGCACGCCAACAACCCAGTGAGACAGCCAGCATTCGTGTAGTGCACTCACTGGGACATTACATCTTATCAGGAGCAGTAATTCCAAGAAGATTTAGTGCCTTTTCAATAGTAATTTTGAATGAATGAACTAAACACAAACGAGAGTTTTCTAGTCGCTCATCGCCTAGATCAAGAACCTTAGATTTTTCATAAAACGAATTGAAGGCAACTGCTAAATCATGACAATATCTAGAGATTACTTTTGGAGATAAATTATTTGCAGCATCTCGAACTTGTAAATTGAAAAGCCCTATTGTTTTCACTAAATCAATTTCAGATTGTTCCCGGAGTAGAGAAAAGTCAACATCAATTGAAGAATCTCTTCCAGATTTCTCTAAAATTCTAGATGCTCTAGCATGAGTATATTGGATGTATGGAGCAGTATCACCTTCCAGACTAAGAGATTTTGTTAAATCAAATGCAATGATTTTGTCCAAATCCTGCTTAATCATCTCATAACGTAATGTTGCAACAGACACAGCATGAGAGATTTTTTCAATCTCAGAGTCATCCATTTCAGGATGTCTTTTCTTTGTCTCTTCAGTGGTTTTTTCTTTTAGTAAATCATAAACAGAATCAGCATTAACATACAAGCCTTTTCTTCCAGACATTTGAGCTTGTTTGCCATCAGTTTCAATACCTAAAACTTTAGCAGTATCAGAACTTAGAGTAACAGATTCGTATCCTAAATGGACATAAGCATCAGGAATTGATTTGAATTTTCCCATTAATGATGTAATGATTTTTTGTAATCTTGCCTGACGAGAATCAATTACAGTTATTACTTTGTCACCTGAGAAATTTTGAGATACAAAAGCACTGTCATTTAATGTGGTTTGCCACAAAACACGAGAGTTTGGCTGTTCTTTTTCGTATTTTTCATAATGAAATGGATCATCTAACAACCCCAATTTCCAGGCAGCATATGGAATATCTTTTGCAATGTATGTAGCAGTTCCATTACTTCTGACAATTACTTTATCCTCTTCTTTTCCATCACCACGAATAACCCAACATCCAACATTTTTTCCATCATTTTCAAATTCAACTAGATTCATTTCTTTGAGTTTTTCAAATATCCCATCCCACAATCCAGAACGAATTATTTGAGATTCAAAGTTCAAGCAATCATAAGAAACTGAGAGATTCCAACATGTTTCAAGTTGGTTTGACAATACACGACGTGTGATTTTGTCAGCAAATTGTGCAGTTTCAGAATTTCCATCCTCCAATTCTTTGAGAACATTCTTTCTAATTTCCTCCAAACTAGAGTCTTGTTCATACTTTTCAGTAGTTTTTACATAAACATCATCACCACAATAATGATCAAATTTCTTTCCTTCTGGAGGTTCAATTTCATATCCAAAATGTTTGAATCCCACAATAATGTCAGCTACTTGAAGACCAGAATCATCAACATAGTTTAAGACATTAACTTTGTAGTTTGCTTTTTGTAAAATTCTAGAAACAGTGTCACCAATAATGATATTACGTATATGACCAATGTGAAGAGCTTTGTTTGGGTTTACACTGGTGTGCTCTACAACAATTGTAGAATTTTTTCCAATATCAACATCTCCGAATTCAGGTAAATTAGATTCAGATAGAATTAATTGATTTAGTTTTGGCCAATCAGCATAAAAATTCAGATAACCAGATGGATGAGATTCAGGTTTTGATACTAGTGCACTAATACATTGAGAATATTTTTCAGATAACATTTCAGAAATTTCTTTTGGACTTTTTTTGAGTTGTTTTGCAAGTAAGAAAGTGACATTAGAACTGACATCACCAAAACCGGGTTTTGCAGGCTCTACAGAAAACTTTACGTCAGAAATAGATAGATCATCTAAAATCTTATTGAGATTATTTTCAATTTCATCAATTATCGATTTGAAAGTCATACTATATCTCAGATAATCTAGGTGCTAATTTATCTAATGCTTCAAGTACACCATCACCTGCATGTGCAGAAACAGTCATTGTGGCCTCTGATTTTACATCATCAAATGCATTACCCAAAGCAACACTTGTTTTTGCCACTTTGAATAACGGGATGTCTGTAGCACTATCACCAATTGCAATAACATCATCTTTTGAGATAGAAAATCTCTTCATAACTTCAGTAAAGCCAGTCCCTTTATCGATTCCTGAAGAGTTTATGTGATAGGCGTATTGACTATCAGATAATTCAACATTGATATTTTGTTCAGTTAAGATTTTTCTGGCCTGATCAAGATCAAATGTTCTTTGTAAAACAACCTCAGTCATTCTAGGAAAAACATACTTTTCTTCTACAGTTTCTAGGTTATTTTTTAAAATATCAAGAGCATTTTTGCATTCATCAAGATTACCCAACAAAATATGATCGTTTGAATCAAGTGTGATGCAACCACCATTTTCACCTACAGCAACTTTCGTAGTACCACCAAATACTGAAAGTAAAAATCCTTCAACAGAAGATCGGCCAGTTACAAAAATTACATCATGACCCATATTAACAAGACGTCTTAATGCTTCTAAAGCATCCAAATGAATTCGTCCGCCACCATTTTCAGTGATTGTGCCGTCAATGTCGACTGCAAAAGTTCTTTTTCTCACATCAGATGTTTTTTGTACCGAATAATATTTGCTACGTATGAAACAAAAAAGAAATACGTATTGTTCATTAATGCAATGATTTTACTCAAAATATGACAAAAAAAGGAATTATTGAAGGAATTTTTAGTAAAGCAAAATTTTCAGATGAATCAAAATCATACAAAATTTTCTATAGAAATTTTGAAAGGATTATTGAAACTACATTGCCAGAATTTTTGGTTCGGTCAGATAATTTACAGACCATACCAATAAGCAGAATAAAGAAAATTAAAAAGAATAATACGATTTTATTTGAAAAGAAATTAGCAGGTAGTGAATAGTATTGGGAATTCCTGAAAAAATTAAAGCCATTCAAGATGAAATGGCAAGAACTCAGATCAACAAAGCAACAGAACATCATCTTGGATTACTAAAAGCAAAGATTGCAAAACTCAAAAGAGAGCAAGAAGACAACGCTGCAAAAAAATCTGGAATGAAACAAGATGGGTTTGATGTTAGAAGAACAGGAGATGCAACAGTGGTCTTTATTGGATTACCAAGTGTTGGAAAATCCACATTACTTAACAAATTAACTGGAGCAAAATCAGCAGTTGGGGCATTTCAATTTACAACATTGACAGTTGTTCCAGGAATGATGGAATATAGAGGTGCTAAAATTCAGGTCTTAGATCTTCCAGGAATCATCAAAGGAGCATCTACAGGAAAGGGTTTAGGAAAAAGAATTCTATCAGTAGCAAGAACTGCAGATCTTGTATTATTGGTACTAGATGTATTCCAGCCATATCATGAAGACGTACTAGTTAATGAGTTAGGAAATATAGGAATTAGACTAAACCAACTTCCGCCAAACATTACAATTGAAAAAGCAGGGATGGGAGGAATTGCAATTGCTCAACAAGTAAAACTAACAAAAATTACAGAAAAACATTTGAAAGATATTTTGCACCTTTACGGAATTGTTAGTGCACGTGTTGTTGTTAGAGAAGATATAACATCAGAGCAAATATCTGATCATATTGCAGGAAACATCAGTTATTCAAAGGCACTTACAATTTTAAATAAAATTGATTTAGTTGATAAAAAATTTCTTAAAGATTTGAAAACCAAAATAAAATCAGATGTAATTGAAGTGTCAGCAAATTCAGATATCAATATTGAATTATTACAAGAAAAAATTTATCAAAAATTAAAATTCATTAGAATTTACATGCGTCCAAAAGGTGGTGAGACCGATTTTAAAGAACCATTAATTGCAAGAGAAGGTGATTCGGTAGAAGATATTTGTAACAAGTTACATCGAAGAATGAAAAGAGAGTTCAGATACGGATTGGTGTGGGGAAAAAGTGTAAAGTTTGGAGGACAAAGAGTAGGATTAAGTCATATTTTACAAGATGAAGATGTGTTAACAATCATCAAAAAGCGCGGAACGTAATTAAAAAAAAGGTAACATGGATCAAGAATTTGAACATCGTTGGTGCAAGTTTTGCATGACAAAAACAAAACAAGAATTAGTTTATCTTCCAGAAATGGCAACTTACAAGCGTAGAAGGAAATACAAATGTACAATTTGCGGAAAAACAAGTTGGTTGCAAGGTAGAAGACCATCAGCTGAAGGTGTTTATTGAAAAATTTACGATCAAGTTTTATTTTTTTACAAAAAAATTACTTGACAAATTGTAATCAATTTGTGTAAATTTCTTTAGTTTAACCACTGAAAAACAATGAAAATGTCGATCAAAACATGGCAGCTAAACGAAAAGCCGCTCCAAAGAGAAAAGCAGCTCCAAAGAGAAAGGCAGCAAAAAGAAATACTGCAGCTAAAAAAGCAGCTCCAAAGAGAAAAGCCGCAAAAAGAAAGGCAGCTCCAAAGAGAAAAAC
>JAEFCZ010000021.1 GCA_016125975.1 Candidatus Nitrosopumilus sp. | reverse complement strand
AGAACATTACCAAGAAGCATGTATGAGCCAGAACAGTTCCCAGGACTAATTCACAGAATGCTTGATCCTAAAACAGTCATTTTGTTATTTTCCTCAGGAAAACTTGTCTGTACAGGAGCAAAGAAAGAACCAGATGTTTACAGATCTGTAAATAATCTGCATGCATTACTAGAAGAAAAAGATCTAATGATTTATGACTAGTCATAAATCAAACATATTTTCATTAATTTTCTAATTTAGTTATAAAGACAATAAAATTTTGCCACAATAACCATCTAATTCTAAAAAATTAGGTTACAAAAAATCTAAGTGAAAATAAATTAGAAAAGAAGTTAGTTTATTTCTAAAAATATTATTTGATAGGACTTCCCAAGGGTACGTCTTCTTCTACAGTTAACCAAAATGGTTTATCATCAACATCTGCAGCCAAAAGCATTGCATTAGATTCTACTCCTGCCATTTTTTTTGGTTCAAGATTTGCAAGAACAATCACAGTTTTTCCAACTATATCTTCAGGTTGAAAATACTGTGCACCGCCAACAATTACATCTCGTTGATCATCATTGCCTAAATCAATTCTTCCTTTGATGATTCTTGATTTCCCTTCAATAGGTTCTGTTGCAATAATTTTTGCGACTCGGATATCCAGTTTTGCAAAGTCATCATATGATACATTTGACATAAAAAAACACCAATGTTGCCTGTTAAATGAATTTCGAATTACTGCAAATCTTTTTTGTCTATTCCACTAGTTTCAATTTCATATCGTAGTGCGGCGGGAAGTTCCATGTACTTTTTGTTAACTAGTTCAATAATTTGATCTTCGGGAACATTGACTTGCTTTAGCAATTTTCCACGTTGATGTGCATATGCATTTTTCCAAAAGCCTACACCATCAAAGGTTCCTATTTTTGGCATGTATTTCGAGGGTTTCATTTTCTTTCAAAGGTTAATTGACTGTGACGGAAGAATGGCAAATGCCATTAGAACTGGAGTTACTGTTCTGGATTTTAGGCATGTTGCCCATCACAGTCTATTTGCAATAGAGTTGGAATCTAATATATTTAATGCGGAACAAGTAATTGCATCGCATGGCTACAATTGAAGTCAAAGTCCAGATTAATGCCCCAATTGAAAGAGTTTGGGATGTAGTTTCAGATATTGACAATGAACCAAAATTTTGGAAGGGGACAAAGGAAGTAAAAAATATCTCAAAGAATGAAAATGTCATCAATAGAGAAATAACAATAGCATTTCGTGATCAAAAATGTCTACAAGAAGTCACAATAGAGCCAAAAAAAAGAATTCATGCAAAATTCACCAAAGGTATTCTTAATGGTGAAAAAATTGTATCTCTAATTCCAGAAGGGGATAACACCACTCTTCAAACAGTATGGGATATTAAGATGACAGGAATGATGGGGATGTTTACAGGAATGATAAAAAAGCATATCAAAAGTGGCACAGAGCAAGCCATGCAAAGCATCAAAAAAGAAATTGAGAGATGATTTATGGACATAGCATTTGATATTTTTAATTATTCATTATCAGCAATCCTAATTGGCATCTGTGGGGCTTGGATATTTCTCATAAAAACAATGATTGACTCCTTTAGGCTTACACCATATCTTGACAGATTTGAAAATACTTCAAAAACATCACCCAAAGTATCAATAATCCTTCCAGCGAGAAACGAAGAGGAATTTTTGGAAAAATGTTTGGATTCGCTGATTAATCAAGATTACGAAAATTATGAAATTATTGCAATTGATGATTCGTCAGAAGACGCTACAGGAAAAATAATTTCAGAGTATGCTAAAAAAAATTCCAAAGTCATTCATATTTCTGCAAGACCAAAACCTGAAGGATGGATGGGGAAAAATTGGACATGTATGGAAGGTTATAGAAAAGCTACAGGAGAACTTTTACTATTTACAGATGCAGATACAACACATCAAAAAAATGTAATATCACTTGCAGCAGCACATCTTATTTCATTTGATTTAGATGCATTATCAACCATTCCAAAAATGCTAACATTTGATTTTTGGACAAAAATCACACTTCCAATGATTTCCACATTTTTACACACACGATTTTCTGCATTAAATGTAAACAATCCTTCAAAAAAAACAGGATATTTTTTTGGAAGTTTCTTTATTTTAAAGAAAAAGACATACGAACAAGTTGGAATGCATGAAGGAGTAAAACAGGAAATTATTGAAGATGGGGCACTTGGGAAAAAAGTCAAAGAGTCAGGCCATAAAATGAAAATGGTAAGAGGGGAACATCTCATTGATGCAGTGTGGGCACGAGACAAAGTTACACTATGGAATGCATTAAAAAGATTAATGATTCCTTTGTATCTTCAAAGCGGAAAAATTGCAATAGGAATTTTCTTTGCAGTTTTGTTTTTGCTCTTTATACCATTTCCAGTTTTGGCAGCATCAGTGTCATTACCTGCAGAAACTTTATCTTCAAAAATTCTTTGCATTACAGCATTTGTAGCATCACTTTTGATTTACGTTGGTGCAGTAATTGAAACCAAAGTAGGATTAGAGTTAAGATATGTTCATGCGTTGTTTGCTCCATTAGGAAGTCTTGTAGTGGTTTTAGGTTTTTTGAGCGGATTACTTCAAGCAAAAAAAACATCATCGGTTACTTGGAGAGGAAGGAGTTACTCTATGAAAGATCATTCTCAGAGTTCAATTAGTGTATAGCAAACCTTTTAGATACAAAATAAGGAATAAAAAATCTCATGGACAAATCAGGAATGTTTGT
>JAEFCZ010000036.1 GCA_016125975.1 Candidatus Nitrosopumilus sp. | reverse complement strand
AATTGGTGGAATTTTGATGGTGGGAGTTGTAGTTGTTATGTTCCTTAGAAAGTCAAAGGCTGATTTAGAAGAAGAGTGGGAAGAAGAAGACATCTAGCCTTTGTTTACTCTTTTCTTATCTCTACATATCCCACAAAGATAGATTTTCTTGAAATTCTCTAATTCTACTTGAAATTCTCGGGTTTGATAGTATGATTCCCCCGTTTGCAGTCCTCCTGGCACAATTTTTCCACAATTTGTGCATGTAATTTCTACATCAAATTTTATCTTCTTCTCATTATCCAAAACCCTGCCAATTATCATGGTTATCTTTGGTTGATTTTTTTAATAAATAATGGCCTAAAGTCTAATCTCATGAAATATTATACTGAAAAACTGTGTTATTTTTGATGCTCTCAGTATGGTTTAGAATAATTAGAGTTCGTTTCCTTTTGGCATCTGTAATTGCAGTTTCTGTTGGACTTGCTCTTAATTGGTGGCAAAATTCAACCATTGAGCCATTTGATGCACTTTTGACTTTTGCAGGAGTTATGGCATTACATGCTAGTGTTGATTTACTAAATGATTTTTGGGATTTTAAACGTGGAATAGATACAAAGACTCCAAAAACAAAGATGAGTGGAGGCACTGGTGTTCTTCCAGAAGGATTACTCAAACCATCAAGTGTTTATCGTGCAGGAATTGCATTTTTGGTAATTGGTTCTGCAATTGGAGCATATTTTGTACTAACTGATGGAATAATTATTGCAATTATCTTGGGCTTTGCAATCTTGTCTATCTATTTTTACTCTACAAAAATTGTTGATTCTGGATTAGGTGAATTTTTTGTTGCAGTAAAGGGATCTATGATTGTACTTGGTACTTTCTTTATCCAATCTGGACAAATAACTTTGGAATCTATTCTTGCAGGTATTGTGGTTGGCTCATTATCTTCGTTGGTTTTATTTATCGCATCCTTTCCAGATCATGATGCAGACAAATCAAAAGGCAGAAAAACTCTTGTCATTGCAGTTGGAAAACAAAAAGCCACAAAATTATTTTGGATGTTTCCTTTGGTTTCATATGGTGCAATAATTGTAGGAGTTTCTTTGAACCTATTTCCTTTCATTTCTTTGATATCTTTTTTTAGTATTCCATTAATGATAAAATCTGGATTTGGTTTAAAGAAAACTTATGATTCTGTTGAAAACTTGATTCCTTTCATGTCTTCTACTTTGATGTTTAGTAGAATCACCGGTGTATTGTTTGTTCTCAGTTTTTTAATTGCTTTTGCAGTCTAAACATAAATTTAGCAAAAATTAAGCCTAAACATGATCTCTGGATTTGCAACTACTGAAGGGACAAAGAAATTTGCTCAAAACTCAGACGTAAATCAAGATAATTTTAAAGAATTCCAGAATCTCACTTTATCTAATGTGGGAATTGGGACATATTTAGGCGATCCAGATGCCAAAACTGATGAATTAGTAACTAGTGCAGTAAAACAATCTATCTTATCTGGCATTAATGTTGTTGATACTGCAATAAACTATCGTTCCCAAAAAGCAGAACGTTCAGTTGGAAAAGCAATTTCAGAACTAATTCAAGAAAATAAAATCTCTCGTGATCAAATTTTTGTCTCTACAAAAAATGGTTATGTCACAAATGATGCAGATATTCAACTTGGGTTTTGGGAGCAAGTAAAACAAGAGTATACTGACAAAGGAATCGTCAAAGAAGGAGATATCACATCTGGATATCATTGTATGACTACAACATATCTTTCAGATCAGCTAGATCGAAGTTTGAAGAACCTTGATTTGGAATGTGTTGATTTGATGTATTTACATAATGCTGTTGAAGGTCAGATAAAAGATGTTTCTAAAGAACAATTTTTGAAAAATTTGGAATCTGTTTTTGAGTTATATGAGCAAAAACGAGATGAAGGAAAAATCAAATTTTATGGAATGGCTACATGGGAGTGCTTTAGAGTTTCAAATGATAATCCACAATATCTTTCTCTAGAAGACACAGTAAACATGGCAAAAAAAATAGGTGGGGAAAATCACGGATTCAAGTTTATTCAATTACCGTTCAATCTGTATTATGATCAAGCTTTACTTGGAAAGACACAGATAATCCAAAACAACCCTGTTTCTGCATTAGAATCTGCAACAAGATTGGAAATTGGTGTTTTTACTAGTGTTCCATTAATGCAAGGTAGATTATTGCAACCTGGAGTCATGCCAGAATTCAGTGACTTGAAACCTTCTATGAGGGCTTTGCAGTTTATCCGTTCATCTCCTGGAGTTATTGCACCACTTATTGGTCAAAAATCTGCAGAACATGTATCTGAAAATCTTGAAGTGATGAAAATTCCACCTTATTCTGAAGATGAATTTCTGGGTCTGGTAAAGAAACTCACCTCATAAAATAATCCTAGTTTCATATTCAAAATCTTGTAGAAAGATAATAAGTGGGGAATTCTTGAGCAAGAACGCATGTCTGGAAAGATATATGATTACTCAAAAATTTGTGATTCAATTAAAGATGCTGATTCAAAAATTAGATTTGCAGGTGTAATTAATGAAAGAGGTAGATTGGTTGCAGGTGGTATGAAACCAAATGTTGAACCTTTGGAAAGTGAAAAAGATGATGAAATGATTTTCATGGAACTTGCATTACGTGTTAAAATGAGAAAAGAATTCGATAAACAACTGGGGATTGTAAATTTTGCAATGGCTTCTCGTGAAAGAGCTTTGGCAATTAGTGTTCCAATTAATGAAGATATTTTGTATGTGGTATCTGAACCTGATTTTGATTACGGTGAATTGCCAAAAAAAATCCTTGAAATTGTTAATTCCTAGTATAATCATTTAGTGAATCTATAAATAGAATTTACATAAGAAAAGCTTGTGCCAGTAGATCCTGTTTGTGGAATTGAACTTGATGAGGAATTAGCTTTACTTCATGAACATGATGGAAAAAAATTCTATTTTTGCTGTAACGGATGTAGACGAATATTTATCAAAAAACCTCGTAAATACAAGTAATTAGATAGGAAAAGCACCACACATTCTACAAAATTTTGAGTTCTCTACTTTGTGTTTACAATATGGGCATGAATTTTTAACATCTTTGTCTACTGGAGAACCATACAATTTTCTGAAAATTTCATAATAATGCATTGATTCTCTACTTCTAATGATTACATCATCTTCTTTTTCAACTGTTAATTTTTTTTCAACATATTTTTCTTCTTCAATGATTGATTCAAACAAATTAGTTAACCCTGATGTTCCTGAACCTTCTTGCATAGGTGATTTTTCTCTCCATACAATTTGTCCTGGTAGGTACGATTCGAATGTTTTACGTAATATCCACTTTCCATGTCTCTTTTCATTCTCTGTATTTACTTTCAAATTTGCTGGAATACTTTTGGCTAGTTTGATTACCTTTTCATTTAGAAATGGTGATTCTATCTCTATTCCTAAGGCTTTTCCAATTTCTTGTGTTGGAAAGTGCATAATTGAGCATACCCTGTTGATTTCTGCTTCTAACTCTTCTTCTGATTTGTGAACTAGAAAGTTATATCCTGCAAATAACTCATCTGCCCCATCCCCTGTGATGATTGATTTTTCTCCGTTATCTTTTGCCCATTTTATGGCAAGATACATGACAACATTATTTCGAATTTCAATATCATTGAAATTTTTTAAAATCTTTATTGTTTGCTCAACTGCTTCTAAAATTTCTGCTGTCTTTACATTGTAAATTACTAATGGTAACTCCATTTCTTTTGAGACTAACTGACAATAGGTTAGATCTGTTGAAACAAAATCTTCTGCAATAATTGCGAGTGTGCTGAGTTTTCTGTCTTTTAGAAAGTAAGCAATAATTGAACTATCTAATCCTCCTGATAGGGAAATTAAATTTGATTCACATGAATTGCAAGATTCTTTTAAGACATCATAAAGTTCCTTGGAAGTGTTATCCAATGTAACTCAAATTATTTTGAAATTAAAATAGCTATGCCTAATCTGATGCTTAAAACACGCTGTTACATTATTGCAAACTTTAAATTCTTTATAGGATCCTTGAGAATCAATGCTACTTCCTGCTGAGATTGAATCCAAAACCTTGATTCCTGCATTACGTGCAATTCTTGCAAAAAAACTTGCAGAAGATCACAACATTAAAGAAGATGAAATTTCAAAAATGCTTGGAGTTACACAAGCTGCAGTTAGTAATTATATTCGAGGCACTCGAGGTGATCCATCTTTAATTGCAAAGCTTTTGGCAGAAAAACAAGTTTCAGATATGATTGACGAACTAAGTGAAAATCTTTCATCAGATATGGCATACACTCCATCTAGCTTGTCTAAATTCATTGGATTGTGTAACTATATCAAATCAAGCTTGTTAATTTGTGAGATACATCATAACTTGGAATCTAATATTGATGAACAAGTCTGTAAAGAATGTGAAAATATGCTTCTAAAAGGCCCTGGCAGTGTTTACTAGTTTTTAATTAAAATAATTTCTATAGTTGATGTCATTTTTCCAATACCTGCGGCAGCATCAGTATCTAGTGTGATTTTTTCAACCTTTGAATTTCCGTTTAACATCTTTTCTGTAATGATATTTGCAACAGCCACTGCATTTGGAATTGCATTTCCTTTTGATTTGATCACAACTTTGTTCTTATTTCCTAAAGTAGATAACACATCCAATGCGGATTGCATTACAGGATCATTTCCAATATGCGCTATAGTATCATCAGACTTTTTGGTCTGCTCTTGACCATGCGGTTCACGTGTCTCGTCCATGAGCATTATTCAACAATCAGCAATTTTGTCTTCTTTTAAGTTTTATCGACCAATGATTCATTTTTCAAAGTAGTCGATAGGGATATTTTGGTAATCACCGTTTGGAAGAACTCTTCTAATTGTGATTGGGATCACTCTTTGTTCTAATTCTTCCATTGAAATATCCAATGAAATTCTTGCAGTTTTTGGAATTGGAATAAATGGTGGTGCTCCTAGAGACAACTGCAATGCTCTTGCACCCATAATTCTTGCCTTTTCAAATCTAGTTAATGTTGGAGGTCCAATTGTGACTTTGTTTTTCTCACATGGTATTTCAACTGGATCATGTTCTTCAATAGTTTCAACAACTTCTCTATCTTCAATTTCTTTAATTTTCTTTTCAAGAGCATCATGTTCTTTTTCAGTTAATGGTTCTGCATCAACTTTTTTCTCAATTAATTTTCGATAAGTATCAAGTGCTTTGTTTAGTCCAGCATTAGTTTCAACTTCTTCAGTTGAAGCAATTTCATCTTCGGTAACTGCTACGGCTTCAGTTTTTTTGGCATCAGACAAGTACGCATTTTTTCTTAAAACGTTATATAATCTAATCATTTTAAAATACGAATTGAGCACCTCATCTGTATCTAAAAAACAACTAATTTTGGAAATTAGAGACAAGGCAAAAATTTCATGTGATCTAAAACGACATCTGTCCCCTAGAACTGTTGGAACAATTATGAGATCTTTGCCATTGGAGGGACATGCACATCTTTTAGGAAAAAGCATTGTTTACTTTGAAACCTCAGTTGATTCGGGTATAGAGCGAGCAAGATCCGAATTCAAAAAAGGCGATGTTGCATTCTTGCCTTCATCTGGAAGTTTTTGTTTTTTTACAAATGATGTTGTATCTGGTAAAACAATGACTCCAATTGGAAAACTCTCTGATAACATTGATGCATTAAAGGATGTTAAATCTGGAGATGTATTGTGTATCTATGAAGAAATTGCTTGATACAAATGGTGTCCTGAATAACCGCCAACTTTTTTGACAATTCCTTTTTCTGCAGATTCTTTTAGGAATTTGTTTGCTGCAGAAATTTTTACTCCTGTTTGTCTTGCCATATCTTGAACAGTAATTACTTTGGCATTTTGGATGATCTTCATTGCTTGTTGTTCGTTAACCATTACTGTGATCTCTGCTTTCTTTGGACCGCCTTCACCTTTGTCCTTCTTACTTTTCTTAGAGTCTTTAGAACTAGATGATGTGTCTTTTTTTGCAGCAGTTGGTTTTTTTGCTCCACCCATAAACTCAGAAAAAAATATTCCTCTTATAAACGATGAACCTATGGGTTGGTTTTGATTTTTAGAATTTTCAAGTATAAATAATATCTTGGATAAGATATTGTATGGGTGTAGTATCCAAAGGCGCAAAATGTAATGTTGATGGATGTGACAATGATGGTGCACGTTCACTCAATACTACCAAAGTTGAAAATGCTGGTTTGCGAGTAAATTCTGCAGGCAAAAAAACCGTTCTCTGCAAAGAACATTACAAAGAATACAAAAAAGAATCTAAAGATGACCGAGAACTTGAACGGGCAAGATTTGATAGGTTTTAGTTCTTCTTTTTAGCTTTTTTCTTGTTTACGGGATTTTTGAAATAATTTTTGCTTAGTTTTTCATACATTTTGTCTAATTTCTTGTATAGTCTTTTTGGTTTTCTTGTTTTTTGGTTACTTAGAACATACAATGCAAGAATTGGAAATGCAATTGTCGCATCCGCATATACTGTAATCATTCCATGATGTGCATCTTGAACTTTGCCCCAGCTTTTTCCTTCTTGTAATGTAGCTCCTGACAAACCTCCTGTATCTGGCCTTGCATCTGTTATCTGAATGACGTAATCTTGCCCTCCATCATTTCTTCTCAATATTTGGTCTAGTAGTGGGCCTGTTTGCTGAGCTGTGTTCTTTGGAACCCCTCCCCCTAATTCCAGAATTCCTGATTTTTTAGAATCATAAAGAATTGCTGCTTGCTCTATTATTTCTCTAACAAAGTCTAAACTGTATGTTTTATTTTGTAATCTATGTACTGCAAGATTTAGTGCAAGTGATGAATCTTTCATAGTTGAAATGTATACTGGTACATCATAATCATATGCAGTAGTTATGAAACTTTTTTTAGGATGTTTTGATTTTTCTTTGCTGATTTTACCCATTAAATTACAAAATTCTGCAGTTGTAAATGGTTTATCTGTAAATTTATCTTCAAACATTTTTTGAATTACTTGGTCTTCTGCCTCTAATGTCTCATAGAATTTGATGTACACATCTCTAATTCTAACAATTTCATTTTCATACAATTTCATATCGTCCACATCAAAACTACCTTGTTTTACTGGCAAGCCCCATGCAAAATGATCTTCATGGTACACATTAGCTCCTGTTGTGACTATCCAATCAACAAAACCTCTTTCGATTAGAGTCTTGATGATTCCTCCAAAACCTACTGGTGTCATTGCACCTGATACTGTAAGACAAATTGTTGCATTCTCTTTGATCATTTTTGCATAAAGTTTTGCAGCTTCACCAAGTTGTCTGCCGTTAAACCCTGAACTTGAAAAAACATTAACTAAATCTTCTATAGTCATTTTTGGATCTAATTTTATGTGAGGAATATCTTTACCGTGAAATTTGTGTGGGTCCACACCCAAAAAATTATTTCTGCTGTAAATAATACTTGCGTAAACATATTCAAAATATTACTTAATTAGGAATATACTGGAAATAGTTTTGATGGATATAGTTGATTTACATGATCCTAAGAGAGTAGATAGAACTCCTGATGATATTCAAGTTTTATTTTCTTCAGGAAGTTTCATTCAAGACGAGTTTAAGATTTCCAAAGTGGAATTACGTCTATATCTTGAAAAAAATGATGAGAACTTGGGGGATTACTCTTTGATTACTTCATTTGTTGAAACTGACAAGGGTACTGTGGAAATGGTGTATGATGAGGGCTTTAGAGGAGAAGAATCTTTGAAGCGAGCAACAGAATTTCTTACAGCTAATTTGGGGATTTCTGGCCTAATTCTACGCTCAATAATTTCATTACGTGGCAAAACATCTTAAAAAAATCCAAGACCTTTCAGCAAACATTTATTTCAATTGTCTTTTCTGTTTGAAATTATGCGAATATTGCAACTACATTGTGATAGTATTGAATACACTCCTACTAAAAAAGAGATCAAGTCCGCAGAAGAAATTGAAGATCCTCAAACTCAAAGACTAGAAGAAATTGTAGTTGCATTTGTTGCAATTGAAGATGGAGATGATTCATCTGTTGCACAAAACGCAATATCTCAGATAAAAAACTCTATGGAAAAAATTGGCTGCAAAAAATTATTATTATATCCTTATGCTCATCTTAGCTCAAATCTTGCAAAACCTTCTACAGCAATGTCTTTACTAAAAGAAATGGAAGATGGCGCATCAGATCTTGAAGTTTCTCATTCCCCATTTGGTTGGACAAAATCTTACAAAGTACAAGTCAAAGGACACCCTCTAGCAGAAAGCTCAAAAGTTGTAACCAAAGATTCCTCTACTCCTAAAGATGATGAGGAAGTTACTTCTGATGCATTAAAAGGTGAATCAACTATTCGGTCATACTGGAAAATAATGTCTCCTGATGGAACAATGACTAACATTGGAGATTTTGATTTTTCTAATCATAAAAAATTAGAAGTTTTGGCAAAATACGAATCTGCAAAACAACGTCAAGTCGATGAACCTCCACCGCATGTCGCATTGATGAAAAAACTTACAATTGCAGATTATGAACCTGCATCTGATTCTGGAAACATGAGATTCTTCCCAAATGGACGGTTGATAAAATCTTTGATTGAAAGATACGTTACTGATAGAGTAAAAGAATACGGAGGATATGAGGTTGAAACACCAATCATGTATGATTCAGAACACCCAAGCATGGTTAGTTACTTTAATCGATTCCCTGCAAGACAATACAATATTGACTCAGAAGGCAAGAAACTCTTTTTGAGATTTGCTGCATGTTTTGGGCAATTCTTGATGGCAAATCAATTCCAAATGTCATACAAAAATTTACCATACAAACTCTATGAACTTACTAGATACAGCTTTAGACGTGAACAATCAGGAGAATTAGTTGGTTTGAGACGACTTCGTGCATTTACAATGCCTGATTGCCATGCATTTTGTAAAGACATTCCTCAAGCAGTAGATGAGATAAAGGTAAGATTTGATTTATCTCAAAGTGTTCTAAAAGAATTGGGAATTGAAGAATCTGATTATGACATGGCAATTAGATTTACTGAAGACTTTTACAATGAAAATAAATCCTCCATTGAAGAATTAGTCAAAAAACATGGTAGACCTGTACTAGTTGAGATGTGGAAAGAGAAATTTTTCTATTTTGTTCTAAAATGGGAATTCAACTTTATTGATAATTTAGGAAAAGCTTCTGCTTTATCCACTGATCAAATTGATGTTGAAAACGGTGATAGATATGGAATAGAATTTGTAGATGAAAATAATATTGCACAACACCCCATCATTTTACACAACTCCCCTAGCGGTGCAATTGAAAGAATCATCTATGCATTACTAGAAAAAGCTGCTTATGATTCAAAGAAAGGAAAAAAACCACAACTTCCATTATGGCTTGCACCTACTCAAGTTAGAATCATTCCTCTCAAAGAAGAATTTTATGAATTTTGTAACAAACTATCTGATAAGATGTCTTCACAAAACATCCGTGTTGATGTGGATGATAGAAATGAAAGTATTGGAAAAAGAATCCGTGAAGCAGAAAAAGAATGGATTCAATACATTTTGGTTATAGGAGAAAAAGAAGCAAGCTCTGAGAATCTCAGTATTCGTGATAGACATACTGGAAATGTACGAGAGGTGTCTTTTGATGATTTTATGCGTGAAATCAATGAGCAAACTTCAGGTAAACCATTTACTGCATTAAACCAGGTTGTGCATCTCTCAAAAAGACCTCAACTAATGGTGTAGATTATGAGCTTTCTTGATTTATACATGAACAAAAATCCGCTGATAACTGCCTCAGATGATGATTCTGAACCTGTAGCAACTGTTTTTGGAATTCCTTTTGATTCAACTCATTCTTACAAACCTGGTTGTAGATTTGGCCCTGATGCAATCAGAGACTCTTTTAACAACATTGAAGTTTTCCATCCTGAACTTTCTGTAGACTTAGAAACTGTAAATATTGAGGATTTGGGCAATACTCGTCATACTGTTGTGGCATCTGAAATGATCGATATGGTAAAAAAAATTACAACTGAACTTGTTGCAAAGAAACGACAGTTGTTTGTTTTGGGTGGGGAGCATTCCATAACTTATGGTACATACACTAGTTTTCCAAAAGAAATTGGTTATGTTGTATTTGATGCACATTATGATCTAAGAGATGAATTTGCTGACATCAAACTAAGTCATGCATCATACCTGAGACGTGTTGTTGAAGAAAGAGGTGCTGAAAATATTTTACATGTTGGTGCACGTGCATTTGTCAAAGAAGAATTAGAATTTTTAACTGAGCATAAAATTAAGACCATTACTGATAAAGAAATTCGTGACGGCAAAGGTGCTCAATTACTAAAAGATCATGTTTCTAGTTTTGATACGATTTATTCTAGTTTTGATCTTGATGTACTTGATCCTGCTTTTGCACCCGGAGTTGGAAATCCTGAAGCTGCAGGAATAACATCTAGAGAATTATTTGATATGATTTACTCTCTTCAAGAAACCAAAGTGATTGGCGCAGATATTGTAGAATTAAACCCCTATCATGATAATGGCGCAACTGCTTCTCTTGCAGCAAAGATAGTGTCTACCCTTATTGCAATTAACCTATCTCAAAATCAATAATAAATTTCAAAAAATTGACCCTAACTTGCATTGATTTTATTCCTATTCCCTTTATTAGATAGTGTTGCTGGGGTTATCACGTGTTAAATAATCTCAGAGATACCCTGAAGCCTACACTTGAAAAAATTGGTAAAGGATTTGCCACCACAGGATTATCTCCTAATTTTTGGACTGCAGTAGGTTTGGGAGTTGCATTTCTTTCTGCAATAGTGTATGGATTGGGAATTGAATTTGGATTAATTATTGGTGGTATCTTGTTACTTGTTTCAGGATTTTTTGATATGGTGGATGGACAAGTAGCAAGAATTACTGGAAAGATCTCTCAAAAAGGGTCATACCTTGATTCCATGTTTGATAAAATTGCAGAGACTGCAATATTTTTGGGAATTTTAGTTGGAGGATATGCTGAACCATATTTAGTATTGCTTGCAATTACTTTATCATTATTGGTTAGTTATGCTAGAGCAAAATCTGATGCAATAAATGTAAAACTACAAGGCGTTGGTATTGGTGAGAGAGCAGAACGATTACTTGTAATTGCCATTATTGGAATTATTGGATTCATGGAAATTGCTGTTATTATCGTAGTAATAATTACTGCAATTACATTAATTCAAAGAATGATTGTCACTGCAAAAAATATCTCAGACTAAGACTATCGTAGTTTTCCACGTTTTCTTCTATTGTCTGCAGATCTAATTTTTAGAATCTTAAAGTGAATTGCACATGAAATGCAATACCATTTTAGAACTGTAGGGGATGCAATGTATGCACCTTGTGCACGTAATTCTTTTGCCAATGTATGTTCTACTAGATTTAGTTTAGATGTGACTTTTTTTGCCTTGTCTTTTGGAACTGTTTGTCCACAGTTTGTACATTGTACAACACCTGAAGAACCTTTTCCTCCTTTTGTACGACCTCTACTTGCACGCTTAAGTGGCATGAAAATAAACTGATTTCCCTACTTATATTCTTGTGGACATTTCTAGAATTCCCACAAATTTGTGCCTAAAAATGAATCAAAAATACCCCATGTTTTAATTCTAGATCGAATAATTTCATTTGAAGAATATGCGTGGTTTATGTCATGGCTGTTATACATCCGGCGTTGAGCTATATCTCTTAAAAGGAGATATTTTTTGCAAAGAATGTTTTGAGAAAAATAATGCAAAAAACTAAATCTACACTGCTGAAAACTAAAAGAAATGAAACTAGCAGTATTTGCTCATTGTGCAATTGATACTATAACCATTGGTGACTCTAATTATGAACAAATTGGTGGTTCTGCATGTTATTGTGGATTAACTGCCAGAGGATTCAAGTTTGATGTAGATTTGTTTACAAAGTTTGGAAGTGATTTTCCAAAACAATATCTTTCTGATAGTAAAATAAATTTCATAAATTCTGAATCTTCAAAAAATACCACAAAATTTGCAATTTCAATTACAGGTGCTGATAGAACTCTAAAACTTGAAAATGAATGTGATCCTATAGAATATTTTAATACAAAGGCAGATGGCCATCTTGTCAGTCCCATTTATCATGAAATTTCTAATGAGATATTAAACAAGATAAAAAATGACTCTAATTTTCTATTTGTTGATCCTCAAGGATTTCTTAGAGAAAAGGATTCTCAAAATAATATCTACTTACAAAAAAATGATATTGACCTATCAAATGTTAATGCAATTAAAGTAAATCCTGAAGAAGCACAACAACTTGTTAGTGGCACTCATGATGAAATGATGGTTGCATTACAAAAAAAAGGTGTAGAGTATGTTTTACTAACAAACAAAACTGAAGTCTCAATGTTGATAAAAGACAAAGTGTATTCCATTACTTTGCCTAACAAAGACATTCATGACACTACTGGAATTGGAGATATCTTTTGTGCTGCATTTTGTTGTACTATGCTCAAAGAAAAAGACTTTTTGTGGGCTCTATGTTTTGCAGGTGGTGCTGCTCAGGCTGCACTTGATTCTAAAAATGTTGGATTGCAAAAAATCCCCCGTAAGGGAACAATTCAAAACAATGCTTCTTATTTTTACAATTTAGTTAAATTTCGAGATTTGTAGTGTTGTTACTTTTGTTATCTTTTTCATACTAGTAGATAAAATAAGATCTTTACAAATAAAATCAAAAATTTATGATGTGATTATATCATAGTAATTTCAATTACACTTCCAATTGCAAGTAGTGCAATAGCAATAATTATTTCAAATATTGTCCATCTCAGTATGGTTCTGATTGGGTGGTGTTTTAACAATGAAAATACAAGAAATGCACCTCGTGACATTTCAATTGAATATGCAATTAATTCTAAAAATCCATATGGTGATGCATAAAAGATGTCTAGAGTGTTTGCGCCAGACATATCTGGAGACATTGACCAAATTCCTGAAATGGTAATTCCTGTTGACCATCCTGCAAAAATTCCCCAAGCCGAACCAAATCCTGGAATAAAATTCAAAACACCTATGGCCAGATTGTTTAGAAATATTCCGCCGCATCAATTCCTTGCACTTGATTATTGAAATTTGATAATATTGTAAGTGACTCTTATATGCTTAGTTCTGTAGTGGAACCTATGTAAAATGATATTGTAAATAATCCTGCAAATACAAAAAACAAAATTATTCGAAATAAAACTGAATTCAATGAATATATGTCATTTTATGCATTTAATAATTTAACATCAAAGTATATCTTGATTAAAAGAGGTTATTTTTGAACTGCTTTTGTACGACTATTCTTTTATTGAACTCTTGATTTGTTTTATTTGTGCAAATAAGTATCTACGGAACTGGTAGTACAAGTAATGCTGCTAAATATGTAAAAAAAATACTTGATGATGCTGGAATCAAATCATTTACAATTACCAAGTCAAAGAGTAAGCCTGTTGATTGTGTTATAGTTTTAGGTGGTGATAAGGGAGTTAGAAATTACTTTCATAGAACATTTGATTCCACATTGCCCATATTGGGAATTAGTGAAGGTGAAGCAAGTGGATTTTTAGCACAAATTGATCTCAAAGAATTTGCATCATATGTTAACATTCTAAAAAAACAAAAGTATACCGTTGAAGAAGTTCCTAGACTTGGAGTAAAAATAGATGGTAAGAATGTCTATCCTGTTCTCAATGATGTTGCAGTCTTTTCATCACGAAGTGCAATGCTGATGGAACATACTCTACGTGTTAATGGTGAGGAAGTTTGGCACGATAATAGTGATGGAATAATTGTCTCTACCCCAATTGGTTCTTCAGCTTATTCCATGTCTGCAGGTGGTCCTGTTTTATTTCAAGATTCTGCAGTTTTTGAGATTATTTCAGTAAACTCTCTTGATGTTACACGAAGGCCAATTATTGTATCTAATGACAGCTCAATTGAGATTGATGATATTTCTGCAAGATTGCATTGTGAAGTTGTGTTAGATGGTTTGGACAGATACAAAGTAAACAAAACTGTAGAATGCACACAGTTTCTTCCTCCCGCAAAGATTATTCGTCTAAAAAAAGACTCTACTGCAATTTCTGCTCTTGCAAAGAAAGTACATCTGGCTGAAGAACTACTTAGTATGCCTCCAAGCTCAAAATTATTACTAAAGACCTTGGAATATGAAGGTGCATTAACACAAAAAGATTTGGCAAACAAAACACTTCTACCTGATAGAACTGTTAGATTGGCATTAAGTCATCTATTGAAAAAAGGATATGTCAAAAAGAAAGTCTCTATTCGTGATGCTAGACAGAAAATTTATGAAATTTCTAAAATAGAATAATTGATTATTTCTCAGATGCAGCTTTGATAAAAGCTGCAAATGCTTCTTCAGGAAATCCTGGTCTACTGTTAAATTCTGGATGGAATTGAACTCCTAGATAGAATTTATGACTAGGAATCTCTAATATTTCCATTCTTTTTCCATTATCGCTGTCAGCTGAAAATACCAATCCATTCTTTTCAAATTCTGGAATGTACTTTTTATTGATTTCATATCTGTGTCTGTGACGTTTGCTAATTGTAGTTGTTCCATAGATTTTTTGAGCATTAGTATTTTCTTTGATTAACACATCGTTTGCACCTAGTCTTAATGATCCTCCCATGTCTGAAACATCTTTTTGTTCTGGAAGTAAATCTACAATTGGATTTTTGGTGTCTGGTTTTATTTCAGTAGAATTTGCATCATCTAATTTCATAACATTTCTTCCAAATGCAATTGCAGCTAATTGGAATCCAAAACAGATTCCAAGATATGGAATATTGTTTTCACGTGCATAGTTTGCAGTTTGAATGATTCCTTCTGATCCTCTAGTTCCAAATCCTCCTGGAACTAGAATTCCATCATAGTTTGATAAAATAGAATAATCTGTAATTGATTCTGAATCAATCCAATCAATATCTACTGATTTTCCTATTTGTGCTCCTGCATGTTTTAGTGCATGATTTACACTCACATAACTATCTGCTAACGTGACATATTTTCCAACCATTACAATCTTTACTTTTTGATCTTCATGGTTTACCATATTTTGGGCAATTTCATTCCATTTGTCCCAATCTGCTGAAGCATTAACCATGCCGACAATTCCAAATTTTGTAAATATTGCATCCATGATTCCTTGATCATACAACATTTGTGGAACCTCAAAGATTGATTTTGCATCATGACATGATAGTACATCTTTTGCAGTTACATTTGTAAACATTGCAATCTTCTTTTTTGTTTTCTCTTCTAATTGTAAAGTACATCTTACTGCCAAAAAGTCTGGTTGAATACCAATCCTTCTTAATTCTTGTGCACTGTGTTGAGTAGGTTTTGTTTTTTGTTCTCCTACTACATCAAGTGATGGTGCTAGTGTAACATGAACAAAAATTACATTTTGTGGACCTTCTTCAACTCTCATTTGTCTTAATGCTTCTAGAAATGGCAGTGACTCGATATCTCCTACTGTACCTCCACACTCTACAATCAGAAAATCAAGTCTTTCATCTTCTGCCACTTTTTTGATTCTATTTTTAATTTCATCTGTTACATGAGGGATGATTTGGACACATGCTCCCAAATACTCACCTTTTCTTTCTGCTTCTATCACTGAAGAATACACTTGAGCAGTTGTTATGTTGTGGCTTTTTGGAATGTCTTGATTTAGAAATCTCTCATAATTTCCAATATCCATGTCACATTCCCCTCCATCATCTGTGACAAACACTTCTCCATGAGCTACTGGATTCATGGTTCCTGCATCATAATTTAGATATGGATCTATCTTGATACATGAGACTTTTTGATCTGCTAATTGTAATAATTTTGCAATCGAGGAAGTTGTTACGCCCTTTCCAAGGCCAGACATCACACCACCTGTGACAAAAATAAACTTCGTCTGCACATTAATGAAACGGGTATCTGGTTTTTGTATGTTTTGTCGATCATGGCTTAATTGAAATAGTGCCTGTGTTTTGTATTTCTATGAAATACGCACTTGCTGTTTTGCCTTTAATTGCAATGTTGGTTTTAGGTTCAGGTTTTGCTTTTGCTGAAAATTATGAAATAAAAATTCCTTCTGGCGCATCTGATGAAAATTATCCTTACTTTTGGTCTCAAAAAGACACTGGTGTGACAACTGGTATAATCACTGTTTTTCCAGGTGATTCTGTAACCTGGTCTAATGCTGACACTGCATTTCATACTATTACTTCAATTGATCCTACTGGAGAACAAACACCTGCACCTGATGATGAAAATGGACTCTTTGATAGCGGTTTTTTCACTGCAGGAAAATCTTATACTCATCAATTTAATGACCTCGGTGATTTTTATTACTATTGCACTCTTCATCCTTGGATGAATGGTGTGGTTCATGTGGTGTTGGATCCTGGAAGTGTCAAATCTATAGATAGAATTGCATCTGGTTACTCTGATGATGGGTTAGGATTTGAAGTAAAATACTTCTTAGATGCATATCTGTCCCCTACAGTTGATGTGGATCCTACAGAAAAAACTTTGACATTCGTTCTTACCGGTGAAAGTAATAATGATAGTATTACATTGACTTTGCCCAAAGAATTGATTGACAACCCTACAACAGTATGGGTTGATGGTGATATGGTTGATTTTGAATCTGATTCCAGCATTAGTAAAGATACTGCAACTCAATTAGTTATTCCAATTGATCAACAGTCTCGAGAAATCAAAATAATGGGCTCAAATGTAATTCCTGAATTTGGTGGAATTGTCATGTTAATTCTCACAATTTCTATCCTATCAATCATAATCTTTTCAAAAAAGATTAATTTGCTTACTCTAAGATGAGTATTTTTTATAATAACCCTCTCTTTTAGGCTCAATTCTATTAACTTGTCGAGGTGAGAATAATTTCCCTCAAACTAAATGATAATGATTACATTGACTTTCTAAGCATTGCAACTGGTGATAATCTTACAGTTGAGGAGAAACTAAAAGAAATTATCCATTACCATCTGATCGTATATCAAAACAAACTGAAATTAAAAAATGAACGTTTAATGTAAATGAAAACTTAAGTTCATACAAAATTCAGAAACTTTGTGGTACGTAATGATCCAAACTATAGGGCTACTCTAGTTATTTTAAATGATATTGAAAAAAAAGGGATTATATCATTTTAATTCTGAATATCATGATGAAAAATTCTTTCTAAATTTTATTGGATTTCAAAAAGGATTCTCTAGTTCTTTTTCAGAAGTAATTCAAAATTAGATGATTTTGAAACAAAACATAATGATGTTGTTCTTTTTGCAGTTTATTCTATGATGTCATACATTAATTTCCATCTCAAAGTTTTTGAAAAATTTCTAAAAATAATCATCGATCCTACTAAACTAAAAGGCGGGTTTGATAAAGACACCACATTAAGTCAAATTCTTAAAAAGACTTGTAACAAAATGAGATACAATCCAAAACTAAAAAATGCAATTAGGGGTTTATTTTTAGCTGATTTTGCAGATGCTATTGCATATCAAAAATACCTGATTTCAAAAGATGGATATTTGATAATTTATCCTAAAGATGAATCCAAGAAAAAACAAATCACAATAGATGAATTATATGATGATTCATTACAAGTCCGTGCAATATTTGATGCTATGATTGGTTGGGCAGATACTACTGATGATCCTCCTACAAATAAAACTGAAAGCATAAATGATATTGTAAAAAATCTGGTAAATCAAGTCAACTCCCTAGATAAGAAATTAGGCCGTATTTCTTGATATTATTTGAGGCTAAAATTGAGTATTTTTCTTATAATTAGACTAGTTTTTTGATTAGATTCCATCAATATGCTTAAGTTACTTGATTTTGTAACTTGGTTATGGGATTTAAGAAAACTCTTGCAAAATTTTGTGTAATGAAAAAAGTGAGAGACAAGGCAAATGAACCAGATGAGTCTGACGAAAAATAATTTAATTTTTAAAACTATACAACTGTAAAAAAATCTCTTGATTTTTGAACATTTTTTAATTATTTACAACATGAATTTTTTATTTTTCTTCTAGTACACTATACTGAGAACATCTAGTAGGTGGTCATAACTGAAATTGAGTTTCCCCTCTATGCCAGTTTGTAAACTTGGCCACCTTACTTAGACGGTTCTTGTTTTTTTTGCAATGTTTGCTTTTTTAGTGATTTTGTAAATGATTCTATTTTTGATTCTAATTTGTTTTGAGGTGTTTTTTCAATTAATTTCAAAAATGCACTTCCGATAATCACTCCATCTGCACCTGCCTTGATGTATTTTTTCACATCTTCAGGGGTTGAAACTCCAAATCCTACTCCAATTGGAATTTTTCCTTTGGCCTGTTTTTTGACATTTTTGATTGCCTCTATTGTGTAATTTTTAATTCCAGTTTTTACTCCTGTGGTTCCATACACTGCAACAAGATACAAGAAACCTGATGATGCTTTAGCAATTTTTTGAATTCTAGTTTTACTGGTATTGGGTGATATCAGAAATATTGTATCTGCATTATTTTTTGCAGCTTGAAGATACTCTTTTGATTCTTCAACTGACATGTCTGGAAGGATAAATCCATCAATTCCTGCTTTTTTTGCTTGTGCAATGAATTTTGAATATCCTTTATGATACAAGATATTAGTATATGTCATTAGTACGAGGGGAGTGTCTGTCTCTTTTCTGATTTTTTTTACTAGTGCAAAGAATTTCTCTATTTTTGTGCCTTTTTCAAGAGATACTGTACTTGCATTTTGAATAACAGGTCCATCTGCTAAAGGATCTGAGAATGGAAATCCTAACTCTATGATGTCTACTCCTCCTTTTACCAATCCTCTTACAACAGACATTGTTGATTTTTCATTTGGAAAGCCTGCCATAATATATGAAATCAGAGCCTTTTCTTTTCTTGTCTGCAATTCTGCAAACTTTTCTTTAATCTTTGACATTTTTACTCAGATAATTTTGAACTTCTTCTACATCTTTGTCTCCTCTTCCAGAAAGTGTAACTACAATTGATTCAGATTTTTTACTCTTTCTTGCAACTTTGATTGCCTCTGCAATTGCATGAGCTGATTCTAAAGCTGGAATGATTCCTTCTGTTCTAGTTAGCATTAGAAACGCATCAATTACTTCTGTATCTGTTGCTGCATGATATTTTACTCGTTTAGTATCTTTGAAATATGAATGCTCAGGTCCAACTCCTGGATAGTCTAGTCCAGCTGAAATACTATGTGTTTCTGTAATCTGTCCTTCTTTATCTTGGAGTAGATATGTCATCATTCCATGAAGGACTCCCTTGCTTCCAGCTGATAATGTAGCAGAATGTTTCTTTGATTTTAGTCCGTGGCCTGCAGCTTCTACACCAATAATTTCTGCATTAGAATCAACTAGTGGGTAAAATGTTCCAATGGCATTTGAACCGCCACCAACACATGCAATAACACTGTCTGGTGTTTTGTTTAGTTTTTTCATTTGTGATTTTATCTCATCTCCAATTACACTTTGAAAATCTCTGACCATTACTGGATATGGGTGAGGTCCTACTGCTGAACCTAGCAAATAGTATGTAGTCTCTACATTTGTTATCCAATCTCTAATTGCCTCATTGATTGCATCTTTGAGTGTTTTTGAGCCTGATTTGACTGGATGAACTTTTGCACCCAATAAATCCATTCGAAATACGTTTAGCTTTTGTCTGATTGTGTCTTTGTAACCCATGTATACTTCTGCTTTCATCCCTAATGCTGCACATGCCATGGCAGTTGCAACTCCATGTTGACCTGCACCAGTTTCAGCGATGATTCTTTTTTTCTTCATTTTTTTTGCAAGAAGTGCTTGTCCAAGTGTATTGTTTATCTTGTGAGCTCCCCCGTGCAACAAGTCCTCTCTTTTGAGATAGATTTTTGCATCACCAAGTTTCTCTGATAGATTTTTTGCATAGTATAGTGGTGTTGGTCGTCCTGCGTAAACTTTGAGATAGTAACCTAATTCTTTTTTAAAATTTTTGTCGTTTTTGAATTTCAGATAATTTTCTTCTAGTTCTTCAATTGCTGGAACTAGAGTTTCTGGAATGTATTTCCCACCAAATTCTCCGAATCTACCATTTTTTGGATATTTCAATATGCATTCACCAATTTTCTTACCTGTTCTTCAATGTTGTCACTTTTCATTATACTTGATCCTATTAGAAATGCATCTGCTCCACACTTTTTTAGATATTGGATGTCATCAGGGGTTTCTATGCCACTTTCTGATAGTATTGGTCTTGATTTTTCTATTCCTGACAAAATTGTTTCAGTTGTTTTTAGATTGATCTCTAATGTGTCTAGATTCCTGTTATTGATTCCAATCAAATCAGCTTCTGTCTTTAATGCATTTTCAAATTCTTGTTTTGTATGCACTTCTAAGAGAATTTGCAGTCCTTGTTTGTGTCCGTATGCGATAAAATCATCAATGTCTTTTAGATAGTTTTGATCAAATAATGACTGAATTATTAACATAAAGTCTGCTCCAATTTTTTTTGCAGCATCTATCTGAATTTTTTCAATCATGATGTCTTTCATCAACATCGGAACATCTACTGCCTGTCTTACCTTCATGAAATATTCTGGTGAGCCATTAAACAGATGTGGCTGTGTCAATACTGATAGTGCCTTTGAGCCTCCTGCTATCATCTGAAATGCAATACTTACTGGGTCAGTAAGTGTGCGAATTTTGCCTAATGATGGTGATGAAAATTTCACTTCTGTAAGTAGAGGTGCATGACTGCTTGTCTTGATAATTTGGATAAAGTCTTTGTTTGATTTTTCTAAATTAGCCTCTACTTCATACACTCCATCATCAATTGCCATTTGTGAATTGTTTACTAGTTTTCTAAGAATATTTTGAGCCATCAGTTATCTCCTTTATTTTTGAAACATCTCCTGTATCTTGTACAAATTTCTCTAATAGTGAGAATGCTTTGCCATCTTTAATTGTGTTTAATGCAAGTTCTACTGCCTCTTCAAAGTTATTTGAAATGTTTGCAACAATTAATCCTCCTGCTGCATTAAGCGCAGTTGTTTCAATCATTGCTTGATTTGCAGTATTGTTCAAAACCCCTACAAATGATTTTATTGCATCTTTTTTTGTTTGAATCTGTATATCTTTTAATGATGATTTATGCAATCCAACAACTTCAGGATCAATTGCATTCATCAGTACTTTGTCATCTCTTAAGATACATACTCTATTAGTTGAACTTGTAGAAAACTCATCCATTCCATCATCAGAACGCACTGTCATGATGTTTTTAGCACCCTTTCTCTTCAAGATTAATGGCAATCTGTCTAGATACTCTATTGAAAACACTCCTACTAGTTGATTTTTTACTCCAGCTGGATTGGATAGTGGACCAAGTAAATTAAGCGCAGTTCTTTTTCTTAATTGCTTTCTTGCTGCAGACACATGTTTCATTGCGGGATGGAATTTTTGTGCAAACATAAAGCAGATGTTATGTTTTTCTAAAATCTCTGCAATCTGTGATGGCTCTGAACTCAAATCATATCCGAAATACTCAAAGATATCTGCACTGCCTGAAACTCCTGAACTTGAACGATTCCCATGTTTTGCAACAGTTCCCCCTGCAGCAGCTACCACAAATGATGCTGTCGTTGATATATTGAATGTCTGAAGCTTGTCTCCTCCAGTACCACACATGTCAATTACATTTCCAGAGTTTTTAGGCTCAATTTTGAGTGAGAATTCCTGCATTTTGTCAAGCATTCCCAATAATTCATCATCTGTTTCTCCTTTGTCTGCTAGATTGGATAGAAAACTTGCATTTTCAGAATCATTTGTTTTGCCAGAAAGAACATCTGTCATCACTTGATTCATTTCATTATATGTGAGGTCTGTTTTTTCTTCTAATTTTGAAATTAACTCTGAAATCATTTTTGTTTCTCCTTTACTTGATTGATAAAGTTTGATAGAATTTTCTTTCCATCTTCTGTCATTATTGATTCGGGATGAAATTGAACTCCTTGAATCAGATAATCTTTGTGCTCTATTGCCATGACTTCTCCATCATCTGATGCAGTTGCCGTAACCTTTAGAACTTCTGGAATGATAGTTTTATCTCCAACTAGACTATGATAACGTGTTGCTCTAAAAGGATTTTTTACATCTTTGAATAGTTTTGAATCAACATGATCCACTGGACTTATTTTTCCGTGTCTTACACATTCTGCATTAGTTACTTTTCCTCCAAAGGCGTCAATTATTCCTTGATGTCCTAGACATACTCCTAGTATTGGTGTATTAGAACCCATGTCTTTGATCACATCACTACATACACCAAAGTATTTTTTGTCTTCTGGAGTTCCTGGACCTGGTGAAATTATTATTGCATCATAATTTTTCTCTTGAATTTGATTCAAAGTGATTTTATCATTTCTAATTACATCGCAATCTACTCCAAGTTCTCCTAGATATTGAGCAATATTATAAACAAATGAATCATAATTATCAATAATTAAAAATTTCATGATGATGCCTCCTTTAGTGCTTGTAGCATTGCACCTGCTTTGTGCTCTGTTTCTTTGAATTCGTTTTTTGGAATCGAATCTGAAACAATTCCTGCACCTGATTGGACAAATCCTTTTCCATCTTCAATGAATATACTTCTGATTGCAATTGCAAAATCACAGCATCCATTATATGAAAAATATCCTACTGCCCCTGCATATGGGCCTCTGGCCTCTATCTCTAATTCATCGATAATCTCCATGGCTCTAACTTTGGGTGCCCCTGATACAGTTCCTGCTGGAAATACTGCCTGAAATGCATCAAACATATCATTTTCAGGCGCTAAATTACCCACTACATGACTAACAATATGCTGAACATGACTGAATCGCTTTATCTCCATTAGTGACTCTGGATGCACTGTTCCATACTTGCAGACTCGACCAATATCATTTCGTCCCAAATCCACAAGCATTGTGTGTTCTGCTAATTCTTTTTCATCATGAATTAACTCCTCTGCTAATTGCTTGTTCTTTTCTTCATCATCTGTGATTTTTCTAGTTCCTGCAATAGGAAATGTCTCTACCTTATCATCTGTAATTCTGACTAACATTTCAGGAGATGCTCCAATGATTGTTTTGTTATCTTGTTTTAGATGATACATGTATGGTGATGGATTTAATTTTCTTAATGTTTTGTAAAGTGTAAGATTATCTCCATTTGTATCAAATGCAAATTTTCTAGATAAAACAACTTGGAATATGTCCCCATCATGAATGTATTCTTTTGCCTTGTTTACAATATTTGAGAATTTTGATTCATCCATATTTGGTGTAACTTCACTTGAATGAAATTCCTCAAATTCATCATTACTCATAATTAATTTATTAAATCTATTTTCATCATGATAAAAATAAAATAATTTTTTCTTCAAATTATCATATAGTAGCCCATCATCATAAACTCCAAACTCCATTAGTGGTTGAGGTGAATTGTGAGTATCTGGAATGTCTTCAACCATTCTAATTGCGTCATAATTTACAACCCCTACTGCTCCTCCAAGATATCTATAACTTTGATCATCTGATTTGCCAAGTAGTTTTTTTAGCTCTGAGAACGGATCACTAGTTTGTATTATTTTAGTTTCTCCGTTTTGAATTATTTCGACTTTGTCTGTATATCCTTTGAGAATTATTTTGGGGTCAAAACCCATTACCGAAGTTTCTGCAAGTACTTCGGGACCTGCTAATGATTCAAAGAGAAATGAATGAGAATAGTTTCTTGAAATTTTGTTGTAAATTTGAAATTGGTTTTCAGATAAATCTAGGGGTATTACTTTTGCTTGAGTCTTTCCAAAGGTGTCCACCCATAGACAAAATTCTGGTGGTTTATTATTTAAATTGTAAAGTAGACTGTTTCAAGACATTTTTTGTCTAAATTGACTTATCTTCTAGGCTCAAGGTTGTTACCGTATAGTACGGTACCTTTATAGCATAGTTGATCGTAATATAATCATCATGCAGGGGGCAAATCGAGCAATTATGCAAGACGTGCAGATTCTCAAAAAACAAAATATTCCAACTACGGTAAGTAAAGTGGAATGTTATGTTTGTGGTAAGGGGTTAGAAGATGGTCACTCTATTACTGCAAAAACATTGCCAAATGGAACGGCTCTATTTTGCGATGTACATTATTCATTACAGTAACTCCTAATTTTTTCTTTTTTTATATCCCATATTTTTTGCGATGAGCATTTTGCCATGCTGTGGCGATATCTCTTTCATCTTTTGTGATATCATTAATCTCTAAAGGTGCTTCTGGCAAAACTCCATACTTTGTTAACACTTTCCGATATGTTCTATAGTATGCTTCAATTTCTTCTAATAGTAATTGCACTAATTCTTGAATCTTTTTTGCTTCTTTATCCATTTCTACATCTCGTAACTTGTTTACCTTTTTTTGAGTAATCTTCATTTGTTTGAATCTTCTATTATATTCTGCAAGTATTCTTAATTCTGAATTCTCTTCCATTGATTTTGAATCTTTCTTGAATTTCATTATTTTCACTGTCTTGATTCTAATTTTTTAATTTCTTTTTTGATTTTTTCAATATTATCTATCCAAATTTTTATCATTTTTTGATTATTTTTAATTTCTTTTGAGTTATCAGAATTTTTGATTTTTTCTAGTCTTTCTATTTCTTGAATGTATTTTTTCAAAGTCTCTTCAGATGATTCAAGCTTCTTTTTTTGAAAATCTAGAACTTTTTTTGACAGAAAATTCATTAGGATTTATTCTAAACCATTCCCTAAAAAATTAGATGTTTTTGATAAACTTTCATTTTTGAGCCTAAAATTCTCGTTTTGAGCCCCATTTGTGTTCAATTTGAAGATGTTCCTCTAATTTTCTTGGTGTAGTTAATACAACATTGCAAATAAGACATTTGTAACTCAAGAAGATTATCTATCATGATTTTAGTTTAAAACCCAAGGTTATTGTGAAAATCTATTCGTCATCAATTGCTTTGTTGTATTCATCTACTTTATTGTTATATTCTTTAATCTCTTTGTTTTCTGTATTTGTGTCTTCAAATAATTCAGGATTATACTCTTGTGCTTTTTTCATCAGTTTTGTAAATGTGTCAGGATCATCTTTTTGTAATTCTAGTAGTATTTTTCCAATTGAGTCATCTAGATTGCTCATACACATTATGAAAAATCGTGATACTTAACAATACTGAAATTCTTTGATAAAATATGCCTCTAGATAAAATGACTAATCCTGAAGATTTTGTCCCAACTCACAAATCTGTTATCTTACATATTCAAGGAAAACCTGTTGCATGTGTAATTGATACTCAAAATAACTATGATTCCATAAAAGATAATCTGTCCACTCGAGCAAATCTTTTAGGATTTTTGAACAAAGATGATGAATTTGGGCTTTTGATGGGGTTTCAATTAAAAATAAAAACTGATGAAGAATTTTTTCAATTCACTGTATATCCAAATGAAGAATTTACTGAAACGTTGATTTTTGATGAACGTATTTTCATAATAAATCGACAAATGGATCTACTTTTCTCTCTGAAAATCAATACGGATCAATTCGTAAAAACTAAATCGGAATTTGACAAATTCCAAAAAATGGTCAAATAACTTAGCATTTGCTTATCCAAAATTTGCAAAATCTTTGAAAAATGCTCAATTCATATTAAATCTCTTCGATTTTTTATTGTTGGTAAGAATTAACGAAATTGAAAATATGCCTTTTACGGTTAATCATATTGAATTTGAGAACGAAATGCTATTCATAGAAACTGATGAAGTCTTTTGGATTAACAAGGAAGAAGTTAGTAGATTTCTCATTAGTCCTGTGGGATTAAAGAAATTCTTTGCTGATCCTGAGCGTATAAAAGATGTTAATGAAAGAAAAAACAAGATTCACACTAAGATTCAAAAAGTTCCATTTACTGAATTGGAAATCTCCATCAATCCCAGTTTTGAAGGTAAATCTCATTGGATTTTTGGCAACTGCTAAACTCTGAAAATTAGAACATTTTTCTGAAACTCAATGTACGATCTAAACAATTAATGTAACTTTTCTAAAAGTTTAGCATTAAATTACTAGTATGCTAAATTCATTCATGCCTAATTTTGCTCAAATGTTGAAAACACGAGAGCCTACACTCCTTGATAGAGAAGATGGGCACTGGTATCAAACAAAATTTGATAAAATTTACCCTTCAGTAAACACGATTTTGTCTGCAACTGCTTCAGATGAAAAGAAAAACAGTTTGGATAATTGGAGGAAAAATGAACCTGCTCATGAATACATTACAGCGCAATCACAACATATTGGAACTCAATCTCACCAAATGATTGAAGATTATTTGGGTGGAACTTTGAATTTAGAAGAATTTGATTTACTACCCATTGCTCATTTTCATAATCTAAAACCCTTTTTGGAAAATATTTCTGATGTGACATGTATTGAGCAAAGAATGTATTCTGATAAGCTAAAAGTTGCCGGAACAAGTGATCTTATTGCAAAATACAATGGAGAACTGTCAATTATTGACTATAAAACAAAAAGAAAACCTCAAGTTGATGAATACATGTATGAGTATTATTTGCAGACTACCTGTTATGCACAAATGTTCCAGGAAGTTACAGGAGAAAAGATCAACCAAGTAGTTATTCTTGTTAGTAGTGAAAAAAACACTCGTCAAGAATTTGTTAAAACATGTGATGATTACATTGAACCCATGAATGAGAGAATAGAAAAATACTATCTAAACAATGAGGTGATGTCATGAAATCCTGGATGCCTCCTGCAATTTTGATAGTCATACTATCTGGAGTTTTAATTTACATGTCTTATGGCAAGTAATTATTCTCTGGCACATCCGCATTTAACATAGACCACTTTGAACTCCCCTTGACTCTTTATGTTGTGAGACATTGGTTTTCTACAATGTTGGCATTCTGTGAATCCATGATATTCTTCAACTGGAACAACTTTGTATTGCCACGATTTTGTTTTCTCATCCCAATACACTGAATTTATTTCAGTTGGGTTTTCCATGATTGAGTTTTCATGATAACAATATTTGAGAATTTCTAGACTTAATCAAACTATATAGAATTATAGAAAATTATAGTTCGCTTACTGAAGATCTATTTACTTTGGAATCCATCGTAAATCATGAAATACGAAGAATTTGATTTCATCGAATGTTATGATGACGATGATTATGACTTTGATGACGGTGATTAGTTAATTCTAATCCTTTTACTATTCATTAATTTCTTGAATTAATTCCTCTATGAATTTGATCTTCTCTTCTAATCTTGAAAATTCCCTTTCACTATCTCCAATGAGTGTGTGATTGGGAACTATATCCATTATTTTAATATGTAAATTTTATGATAAAAA
>JAEFCZ010000101.1 GCA_016125975.1 Candidatus Nitrosopumilus sp. | reverse complement strand
GAGTTTGTAGATGATGGTAGAGTTATTCCTATTGCCAAACTGCAAGGAACTGCACCTCCATGGATAATGCATGATATTATAATGGGTTATCAGTATAATCCTAGCAATATTGAATATGGTACTTCAAACGATGCAAAGTCTATTGCTTCCATAAATATTGCTTCAATACCACATGAAAAATATTCTATTAATCCAGGTAAAGGTTTCTATATTGAAGATTGGATGCCTTCTTACATTCCAGAGGGATACAAGTTATTGTATATTGATAATGCATGTGATAATTTGTATCATGAAGGTGCTTGTTATGTTAGATTTAATTTTGTTCCAAAAGATTTTGAATATCATGAACGCATGACTAATTGGCATATACAAAATTCTCAAGGATTTAGAGTTACCGTTTCTCATATCCCTGAGGGAAGAGATCAAGTTGAGGACAAATTGGAAGAAATAATAGAACTCTTTTCTTCTCAACGAGGTTATTATGGTAATTCTAGAGATATGACACATAATGGAAAACCTGTGTTGGCTTTTGAAGGTGGATCTTTATTGAATAATTATCGTGCTGTTCTTTCAATCAATTTAGATGAACATCTCGGCTATGCTGTGACTTCTAATTATCACACACTTGATGAACTGATCCCTATTTTTAAGAGCATAATGAAATGAGATTACTATTTCTATTGCCAGTAATTTTTGCTTTAGTTATAGTTGCGTATGATCAGGAAATTTTTGCAGATATAGCTTGTGATTCTCCTAAATGTTATGCTTTTCAACAGACAAGCAATTCTACTGCAATCAATGGAATAGAATTTGATCTAGAATCACCTGATTTATGGGTTGACAGAAATCAATGTGATAATACAGCTGTATCTGGGGGTTAGCTCCAATCGCCTAGTACTGGTGATTGGATAGAAGCTGGAGTAAAAAATGGCGATGTGGATAATGTTGGTTGTGTAACTTTACTCAAAACATATTATGCGTATAACACTTACGATTCTATCCAAGAATTTAATACTTTTACAGAATATCTCGTACCTAACGGTCGTGTTGATCCTGGTGATGACATTACTGTAAAACTTCAAGTGAATCCTTTGTCTAGTTCTCAGGTTCAAGCATTTGTTAGTACACCTGATCTAACAAACACTTTTGCTTCTGCTCAGATTACTTTGGGTCCTGGTAACACATATTCTGGTAGTTTTGGAATTGAGGGAACAGTTTCTGCACCTGATGAGTATTCTTCGATTCCGATGAGCAAGTTTACAAACATGAAAGTAAAGCAGACCTCTGGAACTTGGGTAGACTTGCCATCTACTGCAACAATGTATACCCCTGATACGTCTGATGGTTATCTTGGAGACGATCAATGTTCTAATACCACATTTATTGCTGGAAGCGTAATGTCACTTGACTGTAACAATGTTGCAGTCTCTAATCAGATTCCAATAGTTCAAAATTTTGTCTACAACCCTACTACAAATGCACAAATAACAATTAACATAAACGCCACTGATACTGACTATGACTATCTCCAGTTCTTTGTATCTGATCTTCCATCAAGTGGAACACTTAGTCATACCAACATGGCTGAAAGGATTCCTAATGTCAGTGGCAATTCCACCACTATAGATTATACTCCTGATAGTACTACTCCTGATTCTGATACTTTTAGATACACTGTCTCTGATTCTAGAACTGGTCATTCAAGGGAAGGCCTTGTGTCTATTGTAGGACCACAACAAAATACAGTTCCTGATGCAATAGATGACTTTGATCATACGTTAAATGGAAATGTAATTATGTTTAGTTGGGGAGCCCCTGCTAATGGTGGTGCTAACATCACATCATATAGAATTGAAAGATCTACAGATACATCTATTTGGAATTTTCATGACACTGTTTCAGAAACCACGTTTAACCTAAACTATACTAGATATCCTGGATATGATGGATTCTTTAGAATATTTGCAAACAACGCATTAGGTATGTCAGCTGCCTCTGATGTGGAACAAGTTCATGTTCCTGACACTACTCCGCCAACTGTAACCATATCAGTGCCTTCTGATAATACGACTATTGCCATACCTGAGGTCTCACTTTCTGGATTTGCAGTTGAAAATGATGGTAATTACAATATTGATAGTGTAGATGCGTTTGTCAATGGTGTTGCTATAACATACCCACTAATTGTTACTCATTCTATAACAACTGCAACTTTTGCATCAACTCTGGACGGTATGGCTAACGGTGTTCATACCATTTCTGTAAATGCAACAAACAATGACGGGGCAGAAGGGACAGCAAGCGTTGACATTACACTTGATGTACGCCCATCAGTGGTTCTTGGCTCCTTTACAGAAGACTTTGAGGGAACAGACCTGGCTGATGACTGGTGGCTTTATACAGAAGATGACAAGTTTTGGTCAATTAGAGACATACCAAGTGCAACTGTTCCTGATTCTCAGACAGGAAACAAAGTAGGCGGTTCTGAAGACTGTGATGATATATGTACTATGATAATGATAGACAAAGTTGACTTGACGCAAATATCAGATCCCGTATTTAGCTTTTACAGATATGTAGCATCTGGGGCTGATATCTCAAACAGTGAGGGACTCTATGTTTATACATCGATAGATGATGGCGCTATTGGAGTCTCTTAGATAGTTTTATTGCAAATGACTCTGAGGATGACAACACTTGGCACCAACATGAATATGATCTTTCAAACTTTTCATCTTCTGCCTTTAAGATAAAGTTTGAGGGCCGTTCTGATAGTAGCAGTGAGGATGTAGAGCTAGATGATATACTAATTTACAACAATGTCACTGATACTACTCCGCCAGTACTTGTTATTCCTTCTGATCAAACATTTGAGGCAACTGGAGTATCTACTCCTCTAAACTCTACTGATTATGGAATGGCCAATGCCACAG
>JAEFCZ010000031.1 GCA_016125975.1 Candidatus Nitrosopumilus sp. | reverse complement strand
ACTCTTATGATGATTTAGTAGATAAAATGCAAAAGGCCGGTGCAAAAACTGAATGGGGTGATGACTTGTATCCATCAAACCTTAAAAAAATTGGTCTTGAGGGATTTTACTTTATCAAAGATTGGCCACTAGCTCCAAAACCATTCTATGTTAAAGATAGTAAATCTAATCCAAAAATTTCTGAATCATTTGATTTGATGTTTGGTGATTTAGAATTATCTTCAGGCAGTACAAGAATTGAAAAACGTAATGAATTAGCTGAAAGAATGAAAAACAAAGGTATGAACACAGATGCATTTGAGTATCATCTTGGTGCCTTTGATTATGGAGTACCTCCTCATGCTGGATGTGGTATTGGTCTTGAGAGGCTGATTATGGCTCTTACAGGCACAGAAAACATTCGTGATGTAACATTTTATCCTAGAGATGTTGACAGACTAACACCATAGGTGTGGTAAATGGTTACAGAAGAAGAAATTGAAAAAGTAGCAAAATTAATGAAAATTGAAGTAGATGATCATAAAGAGTATGTAGACAAGGTACATGCCATGATTGATTATTTTGATATTTTAGATTCTGCTGGAGTTGAAGATGAAGAAATCTCGATGCAAGAAATTCCAATTACTGCTTTACGTGAAGACAAACACATTCCATTTGATGAAAAATTAATTGAGAAACTAAACCACTACAAAGGAACCTATGTTAGAGCCCCCAAGATGTCATAATGAATCTCAAAATTTCTGCTTTAGACTATGTACAAGAAGTACAAAATGGAAATATTTCTGCTGAAGATTTTACTGCAGCAACTTTAGAACGAATTCATAGTATTGATGAAAAATTACATGCATTTTTGTCTATTAATGATAATGCAGTTAATCAAGCAAGAGAGATTGATAAAAAAATAAAGTCTGGCCAAAAAGTTGGTTCTTGTTTTGGAATGCCAATATCGATTAAAGACAACATGTGTATCAAAAATAGTAAAACCACATGTGCATCAAAGATGCTTGAAAATTTTGTTGCGCCATATGATGCAACAGTAATATCAAAACTCAAAGAAGAAGATGCAATTTTTATTGGAAAAGCAAACATGGATGAATTTGCAATGGGTTTGACCACTGAATTTAGCGCATTTGGTCCGAGCAAAAACCCTTGGAATGTAGATTGTATTCCTGGAGGTTCTTCAGGAGGTAGTGCTGTTTCTGTAAGTGCGTTTGAATGTGTAGCATCTCTTGGCTCTGATACTGGTGGTTCTGTTAGAAACCCTGCTAGTTTTTGTTCTGCTGTTGGTTACAAACCAACATATGGTTTGATTAGTAGATATGGCCTCATCTCTTATGCTAACAGTATTGAGCAGATTGGTCCTGTAACTAGAACCGTAAAAGATACTGCATTTTTACTAAATATTATTGCTGGATTGGATCCTAATGACAACACTACTGTAGATAACAAAAATGAAGACTATCTTACAGGCATAGATTCTGGTGTAGACGGAAAGAAAATAGGCATAATCAAAGAGATGATGACTGAAGGCACTGATCCTGCAGTAATATCTGCTACAAAAGATGCTGTTTCAAAACTTGAGAGCCTTGGCGCTACTTGCGAAGAGATATCACTTGATATGGTAAAATATTCTGTTGCAGCATATTACACAATAACTGCAACTGAAGCTGGAAGTAATCTTGCAAGATATGATAATTTGAGATATGGTTATGACTTTCCTGTTGAAGGTTACGAGTTTAACTCTTACATTCAAAAAGCAAGAAAGAACTTTGGATCCGAAGTCACTAGAAGAATGATTATTGGTGGATTTGTTCCATCTGCAGGACATGCTGGAAAATACTTCCTCAAAGCACTCAAAGTAAAAAGCAAACTCAGAAAAGAAATCAATGAAGCATTTAAGAAATATGATTTATTAATTGCACCAACTGTTCCTATTTTACCATTTAAGATTGGAGAAAAAATTGATGATCCTGTTGCATTATTCCTAGTTGACATTAACACTGTTACTGCAAATCTTACTGGAAAACCTGCAATCTCTGTCCCATTTGCTATTTCAAATGGATTGCCAATTGGAATACAACTACTGGCTGACTCTATGGATGATAAATTATTACTTCAAGCAGCACATGCACTAGAGCAAACTGTTCAATTACCGGAGGTCCCAATTTGACAAAGATTGGTTTAGAGATTCACTGTCAACTAACAAACCTTGAAAGTAAATTGTTTTGTTCGTGCAAAGCAAATTATCGTCAATTTGAAATAAATGAAAATATTTGCCCTGTTTGTATGGGACTACCTGGAAGTTTACCTCGACTAAACCAAGAAGCAGTAAAAAAAGCAACAATGATTGCAATGGCATTAAACTGTTCAACTCCTGAAAAAATTGCATTTTTTAGAAAAAACTACTTTTATCCTGATTTGCCAAAAAACTTCCAAATTACTCAACTAAACATCTATGGCGACACTAGTGTAGGTGGTTCTGGTTCTATTGTGGTTGGAAATAAAGAAATCAGAATAACTCGAATTCAACTCGAAGAAGACCCTGGAAGGCTGATTTATGAGGGAAGTTCATCAAAAAATCAAATCACTCTTGTAGATTACAATCGTGCAGGCACACCTTTAGTTGAAATTGTAACTGAACCTGACTTTGAGAACCCAAAACAAGTAAGGGAGTTTCTCAATATTTTATCTGATTTGTTAGAAAACCTTGGAGTCTCTGATCCTGGTTTAGAAGGTGCGATGAGGGCAGATGCAAATGTCTCAATTGATGGTGGAAAGAAAGTTGAAGTGAAGAACATTGGTTCGTTTCATGATTTAGAAAAAGCAGTCCACTTTGAACTTACAAGACAAGAGAGTTTACATTCTCGTGAGATTGAAATTGCACAAGAAACAAGACATTGGGATGATAAAAGAAAAATAACAATATCCTCTCGTTCTAAAGAAGAAGCATTAGACTATCGTTATTTCTTAGAAGGTGATATTCCTTGGGTTACAGTTGATCCTGCAATTCAAGAGAAATTAAAATCTGAAATGCCTGAAAGTATTAGTTCCAAAAAAGAAAGATATGTTTCAAAATACAACATTCCTAATCAAGTTGCAGATGTTTTATCTTCAGACAAATTTTATTCTGATTTATTTGAAAACTCTCATACAGAATCAAACGCAAAAGAGATTGCAAATATCATTACAACTGATTTAATGGGATTAGTTGATACTAGAGAAAAACGTGAGTCATCAAAAATCACTGCAAATCATCTTAGAGATTTGGCAGATTCTATTCAAACAGGAAAAATTTCTAGAAACTCTGCTAAAAATGCATTACATGAAATTGTAAAGACAGGAAAAGAACTATCACAAGTAATATCTGATTTGGATTTAGGAAATGTTTCTGATGAATCTGAACTAATTACAATTATCAAAGATGTAATTTCTGAGGAACCTCAAGCAGTAGAGCAAGCAAAATCCAATTCTCAAACAATTAACTATCTTGTAGGTAAAGTCATGCAAAAAACAAAAGGAAAGGCAGATCCACAACTTACTTTGAATTTGCTAAAAAAACAGATTGAATAGACATGTCTGAACTTTCACTTGAGGATATAGAATTCATCAAAATTTTGGCAACTTCTGATTCCACTGTTCTTCAAGCAGGCATGAATGAAGCTACTCGTAAGAGACTAGATGAACAAGTAGGCGTGATTTTAAGGGAATATTATCGTGAAAACACTACATTTTCTGGTAGAAAACGAACTGAAGAATTTCAAAAAGTAGGAATTACTGAAGATCATGGAAAGGCTGCAATTGCATGTGCCAGACGTCTTGGAATTGATATTTCTTAATCTAAAATCTTTTTACAGTCTATTTGATTGTAGAAATTGAATATTGTCTGATTTTGAATTTGTTCCAACTCAAAAACAAGTTGAAGAGTCAAACATTTTTCGTTTTATGAAAAAATATGAAATTTCATCTCTTCCTGAATTATCAAAAAAGGCAAAAGAAGAATTAGAATGGTTTTGGAGTGAGGTTGATAAAGATATTGGTATTGTTTGGGATTCTCCATATAATCAAATATTGGATTCTTCAAAAGGATTTGCTCAATCAAAATGGTTTGTTGGCGGTAAAACCAATATCTATAAATCCACTATTGAGAAATTTGTCAAACTTACTCCAGATAAAGTTGCATATCATTTTATTTCTGAGGATGGACAGACCTCCAAATTATCTTATCGGGAATTGGACCAAAAGGTTTCAAAACTTGCTAATGGTTTGAAATCATTAGGTGTCAAAAAAGGAGACGTTGTGGCAATTTATCTGCCTATGATTGAAGAAGCAATTTTAGCAATATTGGCATCTGCAAAGATTGGTGCAATACAGACAGTAATCTTTTCAGGATACAGTACTGACTCTTTACATATTAGACTAGAAGATTGTAATGCAAAAATTCTTTTTGTTTCAGATGGTTTTTGTAGAAAAGGAAAATCCATCTCCCAAAAGGAAACTATGCAAAAAGCAATTCAGCAAACCAAAGTAGAAAAAACAATAATTGTAAATTATAAAAAAATAGATGAATATGAAAAATCTGAAAACATTGTGTTTTATGATGATCTGACAAAATCCCAAGATTCTGTTTGTGAAACTGAGATAATGGATTCTGAAGATCCACTGTTTATTTTGTATACTTCAGGCACTACTGGTAAACCAAAGGGAGTTGTGCATGTTCATGGGGGATTTTCTGTCTTTGCTGGCCATCAGGCAGCATATTTGATTGATTTACAGGCACAAGATGTACTATTTTGGCCTGCAGATATTGGATGGATAACTGGCCTTGTTTGGAATGTCTATGGATTGCTAATCATGGGTGCTGGTTCTGTGATATATGATGGTGCATTAGATTATCCAAGTTCTGATAGAGTATGGAAAATTTTATCTGACTATAATGCAACAATATTTGGAATCTCACCTACTGCAACAAGATTGTTTAAAAAAAATAATGAAGAACCATTAAAAAATTTCTCACTTGATAAAATTAAAAACATCCCAACAACTGGAGAACCTCTTGATGAAGATTCTTGGTGGTGGTTATTTGAAAAAGTTGGAAACAAAAAAATTCCTATCATGAATCTATCTGGAGGAACTGAAATTGGAGGTGCGATGTTATCTGTATTTCCTGGAATGAAACTAAAACCATCTACTGTTGGTATCCCAGTTCCTGGAATGAATCTTGATGTTGTTGATGATGATGGTAATTCTGTCAAAAATGAAAATGGATATCTTATAATAAAATCTCCTTGGCCTGGAATGACTAGAGGATTACTTAATGATGATAAACGATTCATTGAAACATACTGGTCTAGATTTAGCAATATTTGGTTTCATGGAGATTATGTCTTTGTAGATGAAGATGATCTTTGGTATATGCGTGGAAGAACTGATGATGTGATAAATGTTTCAGGTCATAGGATGAGTACTGCTGAAATTGAGCATACTGTAATTTCTCATGAAAAAATTTCTGATGCAGCATCAATTGCTATTCCTGATGCTATAACTGGTGAAGCAATTGTTGTTTTCTTTGTTGCAGATAACAAAAATGATTCTGATTTAGAATCAACAGTATCTGATTTTATTGGTGAAAAAATTGGAAAAGTTGCAAAACCAAAATTTGTTTTTCAATTATCTGATTTGCCAAAAACTCGAACTGGGAAAATTATGCGCAGGTTATTAAAATCTAAATTATTGGGAAAAGAAATTGGTGATTTGTCCTCGTTGGAAAATCCCCAAATTTTAGATGAGGTTTCGAAAATTGGTTAACATTTACTAACTTTTTGATACTTTCTATTTCACGCTTTATGTAATAATCAAAACGACTGATACTGAGCATTGAAATTTGTAGTAGACCAACAAGTCGAAGACATTGAGATGCCTGAAAATCTCAAATTAAACACATTTTTGCAGGAATTTCATTCTGATTGTACTCATCCTGAATGTGGATTTGGCTTCTATGGCTTTGCATTTGGTCAATCCCCTTTCCCTGTGCCTAGACTCATTCAAGAGGCACTAATCAAAAATGTAAACAAGGGAGAGTATGCTGCAGTACCTGGAATTCCTGAATTAAGAAACGCGATTTCAAAATATAACAGACATTACTTTGGAATGGATGTTTCTCCTGATAGAATCTATGTTGGTCCTGGAACAAAAGAACTGATCTTTAATCTTTTGGAAATTTTACACGGGACAGTAATTTTACCTACTCCTGCATGGTTGGGATATCTTCCTCAAATACGACTTCTAAAGAAGAATTACCATATGTTACCTACTCGTGCAAATAAAAAAATTGCACCAAATGATCTTAGAAGACTTGCATTAAGATTACAAGACCGCCAAAAGATTTTGATATTAAACAATCCTCACAACCCTACAGGATTACTATACAATCGTTTGGAACTAGAGGAGATTGCAGATGTTTGTAGAGAATTAAACATAACTGTAATTTCTGATGAAATTTATGCTCAGACTACATATGATTTTACTAAATTTGTTAGTATGGGAAAAATTTATCCTGAAGGAACATTTGTTACAAATGGTTTATCAAAATCACACGCTGCTGGCGGATATAGATTAGGATATGTAATTTTTCCACAACATGCAACTGATCTAAGAACCCAATTCAAAAAAATCCTTGCAACCGAATACACTGCAGTATCTACCCCCATCCAACATGCTGCAATTCCTGGATTTGAAATAAGTCATGAAATGGATGAATATTTTGAAATCACAAGAAACATCCATAAAATCATGAGTGAATATACATTCAATAAATTAACTTCTATTGATGGAATTAAAGCAACAAAACCTGAAGCAACATTTTACCTGTTGGCAGATTTTAATGCATATGCCCCCGAGTTACAAAAAGCAAAAATTACAACTTCTCAAAAACTATCTGAATCATTCATTGTACATCCTTATCACACTGCAATAGTTGGTGGGGATAGTCTAGTTCTTGAAAGAATTGATTTTAGTGCAAGAATTGCATATGTTGATTATGATGGTGCTATGGTTTATCAAAACTATCAAAATAACAAACCTAAAACCCATTCTGAAAGAACCGAATTTGTGACTAAAAATGCACCAAAAATAGTAGCAGGGTTGGGAATGATTGAAAAATTCTTTGGAGCCTTGAAAAAAGACGCAGTTGATGAATTGATGCTTTTAAAAGCTAAAACAAAAATTCCAAACTAAGATAATTTCCTTTCTAACCTTTCAAATTCTTCTAAGGATATTTCCCCTTTTGCCAATCTGATTTTAAGAATCTCTAACGGGGTTGTTCTGGTAATTGGTTTGATAATTTTGTTTTTTATTGTTTCTTTGTTAATGGAGATTTGTCTTGTGTTGTCATTTACTTTTCTCTTTACTCCATACACTGCTCCAAAAAGTATTACTAATCCCCCTATTGCAAGAATCATTTGTGCAGTTTCAGAGTTATTTTCTGATACTGGTTCTGAGTGAACTAATGTCGCATCAGCTTCTTGTATGATGTTTTTTTCTAATATGGAATTTATCATTGAATCTTCACCATTACTTATCCCCACTGCTTCTTCTATGGTGATGTCGGGATAATTTCTATCAAACCATGACTTGTATGTTGGTTCATTATGGTATCTCTCCAAATAATGTATGGGATCTTTATTTTCATCAACAAAATCAGCTAGATTATTAGAAAATTCACCAAATGATTGATCTACATTTGAGATGGATATTGTTGAAATAATGATTAACAAAATCGTAATTTGTTTGTATTTTCTCAATAATATTAATTTCTCATTTTTTCATTTAAAATACGCGTACCATTTTTTCATACTAAAAAATAGTAAGTTTTATTAAAATCAGAAATTTTGCAATGAGATCTGTTCTTTTGATAGGGTAAAGTAAAACATTGTTCCTCTTCCTATGTCACTTTTTACTGATATTTTTCCTCCTAACTTCTTAATAATGCCCTCACATATTGCCAAACCTAGACCACTACCTTCCTTCTTCCTTTTTGATATAGTATCTATTTGATAGAATTTTTTGAAGATATTTTTTTGCTCATCTTTTGAAATTCCTGAACCATTATCTTTTACAAAAAATATTATCTGATCATTTTCATCGTATGTTCCAATTTTTATACATGCATCATTATTTGGTACAAACTCCATAGCATTTGATATTAAATTGGAAAATATCTGGTTGATTCTGTCAGGATCTGAGGTTATTTGCTGACTTTTCTTGATGTTTTTTTCTAGTTTGATTCCTTTGATATTGCATACTGGCAAAAATGCATTGTAAACTGTATTGACAATTTCTTCTGAATTTATGCTTGAATTTGTCACTGTGAGTTTTTCTAAATCTATCTTTTGAGCAGTAAGTACATCTTGAACAAGTTTTTGTAATCGTGTTACAGACAAATCAATTTCATTAACTGCATCAAGTTGCTGTGTGTTTAGTTTTCCTAACAATTCTTCTTTTTTTAACAATTGAACATATCCTAAAATTGGCATTATTGGTGTTTTTAGTTCATGGGACACCATAGACATAAACTCAACTTTACGTTTATCCATATCTTGGAGTTGTTTGTTTAACTTTCTTTCTTTCTTAATTGTGTCTGAAACAATTCCTGTCATGTTTTTGAAATTTTCATGAAGGAAATACAATTCTTTTATTCCATTATGAGGTAAGAAATTTTTATCTACTTTTGTTGTTGTTGAAAATTCATTCATCTTATCAATCATTGCTTCAATAGGAGTTGTTGTTCTTTACAAAAAATGCAAATAATTCTAATGAACCGTTTGCAATGTGGACTGATTCTCCT